>JBILFA010000094.1:0-14062 GCA_044351795.1 Bdellovibrionota bacterium
GCCGTACGTAAAGCTTCCGCTCGCTCCGAATGAGGTATTTCTGCCATTTGCACCCCCGCCGATCTGCGCAGCATTGATAGTGTCCCTGAGCGTGATCTCCTCCCCTGCGAGCGAGCCGATCCCGAGGATGATGCCACTCAATCTTTTGTAATAGTACCACGAAGAGGGCTCGACACTTCCACCTTGAGAGGCATACGCGTTGGAATTGAGTGCAAGCACAGGACTATTGAGCGGAGGCGATAGAACTCGGCCGGTGAGGCTCACTATCATCGTATACATAGCAGTAGGATCGCTCTTGCGGTAAACGTTGCCTAGTAAGCGAGCGGTGCCGTTACCGTATTCCTCGAAGGATGCTCCGTCTGAGAGTACGAAATCGTCTGAAAAGTGCGACAAAGAGAGTGCATAGTCCTCCTGATTGCTCGTGACGGAGCTGTCAGGTGTAGCGGGTACGGCACAGTGTGCATACTTTAAGCATCCGGGTCCAAAGGCCGCCCGCAGATCGAAGCCGTGGATCGGTGGCGAACCGAAGGCTGGATCGGAGGGGTCGGTAACATCCGTTATGCGTAGGTAGGCTATCCAGGAGAATGCTCCGAGATCGAAGGCCGCGCTCTCACAGGTCGTTCCGAGGGGTACAAAGTGTACGCCGTCGATTGAGCCGGAGATCTCTGCCTGCACCGGATACGACGAGCATGGTAAAGCATCTTGAGGGCGCTCTACCATCAACGACCCGGCTGCCGGATAGTTGGCGATCGGTACGGTAAATTTGACAATGAGGGAACCGCCCAGCCCCAAGGTCAACGATTCGGAGTTAGAGGTTGGACGTAAAAGGATCGCTGGGTTGGAATTGTCAGAGTCCCAGGGAAGTGCTGGAGTTGCTGTACCTCGAGTAAACGTTACGACTTCTGAGGGCCGCTCCACTTCGCAGCTGTTGAGTCCCCACGATGCTGTGCATTTGAGGAAATTGAGCACAATAGCGGTTGCTATAAGGGGTGCACAAGATAAGAGACGATTCATGGTCTATCCTAATTAGTGTGAAAGTGTGGATACACGGTAGCGGTACCACAGATACCTGCTCACCAGAGTGAGTGAGGCGGAGG
Organism: Bdellovibrionota bacterium; assembly: GCA_044351795.1. Taxonomy (GTDB): domain Bacteria; phylum Bdellovibrionota_C; class UBA2361; order UBA2361; family OMII01; genus OMII01. The sequence goes on from JBILFA010000094.1 coordinate 1,098, forward strand.
GTATCCCCCGGGATAGGTAAGCGGTATGAGAGCGGTCATTTGTTGACTTGGGACGCACGTCTGTCTCGCGTGACAAACACTCACAGCCCTTCGCACGAAGAACGGCCCTGTTAGGTGGAAAAAATCCGGTCGCTGCGATGGCGACGAAGTTTCGCTTCCTTTAGATCGACAAACTTCCCGGCGGTGTAGCGGGTGCAACAAAGGCAGCTATGAACGCGCTTACCACGCTTATCAGGATCATCACTGAGATCGCTGCTCCTACGAAGGTGACTCGTTGATTCTCCGGAATATCGAGCATCTTGGAGCTGCCTTGATAAAAAAGATAGATTGAGTACCCTATGAAAAAGAGCACAAAAACGGCGTAAAGTAGCGGTATCAAAGCTAGGATTCTAGAGAGCACACAAGGGATCATAGAATACGCCAGGAGACCAAAGGAGCGATTCATGTCGCTGCGCCCATTAAAGAGGGGAGCAAGCCTCTTGAGAGCTATTGCGCCGATGAATAGGGTTCCAAGTGTAAAGATGACCTGAACTACGTGAACAACGAACTCCTCGAAGAGTGGAGGGTGCCACGTATCAAGGAATCGCACGTATATTCCAAAGAGCTGTCTTCCGACTATCGAGCACAGAGCGCCGACGAGGAGCAAAGGCAGCAGCAGCGACCCTATCAGATCCTGGGGTGTTGAGTTCTCCAATACGAGCGCATCCCAGCACTGCTTCGGATTTGTGACTACTAGTTTAACTCGGTTAAACAAAGCAGGAAGATTCATGCGTCTGACTACAGTAATCATGGAGCGAACGGTACTCCAAGCGCATCTCCAGAGGAAGTACGGCGTGTGTGAATATCAATAGGTAGTTATTGAGTGTATCGTTTGATACTATATGTAGTGGTTTGCCGCAGGGCCAAGAGCAGGGGTAAAGTTCATCAACACGGCAGCAAGTAACGCTAACCCCTTGGGATTTATGAATTCGCTCCCGATAACAGTCGTAGGCATATGGAACGGATAGTCGTTGCGGCAGCAGCACTCAATCAAACTCCACTCGCATGGGAAGCGAACGCTACCGCTATTGAGCGAGCGCTGGCAGGCGCGCGTGCGTGCGGCGCACGGCTCGTATGCCTCCCAGAGCTGTGTGTCACGGGTTACGGTTGTGAGGATGCGTTTCATTCATCGGGCGTTGTTCAGCAGGCGCTCGCATGCGTCGAGGAGTTAGCGCGCACACACAAAGATATCATCTTCAACGTAGGGCTTCCGCTCGATGTAGGGGGCGTCGTGTACAACACGGTCGCTCTCATCGCGGGTGGCCGTATTCAGGGTTTTGTTGCCAAGCAGCATCTCGCAGGTGACGGATTGCACTATGAGCCACGGTGGTTCAAGCCATGGCCCAAGGGAGTCGTTTCTCGAGTAGATGTCGGCGGGCGCTCTGTGCCGGTTGGAGATATCCTCTTTGAGATCGATGGAGTACGGATCGGTTTCGAGATCTGCGAGGATGCATGGGTTGCCGAGCGTGCGGGAATCGACCTCGCGCGGTACGGGGTAGATATCGTTCTCAATCCCAGCGCGAGCCACTTTGCTTTTGGAAAACACGAGATACGACAACGCTTTGTGCTCGAAGGATCGCGAGCCTTCGGCGCCGCTTACCTCTACGCCAATCTCTTGGGATGTGAGGCCGGCAGAATCATCTACGACGGAGATACTTTAATCGCTTCTCACGGAGAAGTTGTTGCGCGAGGGGAGCGCTTCTCGTACCGAGATGTCGAGCTGGTATCTGCTGTCGTTGATATAGATCGATGTCGTTTAATTCGTCGTCGCCGTGCCAGCTTGGAGCCTCGATTTGATCTCGGTGAGCGGTTGGTAGTCGTCTCGCGTGTAAAGATGCCGAGAGGCGGCAAGGCAAACTCGACAGATGCTCCGCTGTGGGAAGACGCTCGAGTTGTGAAGCACGAAGAGTTCTCTCGAGCGGTCAGCTTGGGTTTGTTTGATTATCTGCGAAAGAGTCGCAGCGAAGCTTTCGTCGTTTCGCTCAGTGGGGGAGTGGATTCCAGTGCAGCGAGTGCGTTAGTGGCACTGATGGTCAAGCTGGCACTCGCTCAGCTTGGCCTTCAGGGATTCAAGCAGAAGCTTGCATATGCCTCGTGGATCAAGGGAGTCTCGAAGGAATCGCAGGTAATGCAGAGAATCTTGACGTGCGTGTATCAACGCACGGTCAACAGCTCGGAGGTTACGCACAGGGCGGCCGAAGCTCTGGCGCGGGAGCTCGGAGCGTCGTTTCTCGACCTTGATGTCTCTGAGCTGGTACAAGGATACGAGTCGCTCATCTCGAAGGCGATGGGCATCGAGCTTTCGTGGAAAGAGCACGACCTTGTGCGGCAGAACATACAAGCGCGCGTGAGATCTCCATCCGTATGGTTGATCGCAAATCTGCGCAAAGCGCTCTTGCTCACCACGAGTAACCGCAGTGAAGCAGCTGTGGGATATACAACGATGGATGGTGACAGTAGTGGAGGCTTGAGCCCGCTCGGCGGCATTGATAAGGCATATCTCCGTCGATGGCTCGTGTGGCTCGAGAGAGAAGGGCCGATTGGGCCTGGAAAGGTTCCCTCACTGCGCTTGGTAAATGAGCAGGAGCCCACAGCGGAGCTTCGACCACTCAAAGAGAAGCAAACAGACGAGAAGGATCTGATGCCATACGAGGTGCTCGATCGAATCGAGCGTCTTGCGATACGCGATAAGCTGCTCCCATTAGACGTGGCGGATGTGCTCGAGCAGGAGTTTAAAGGACGGTACCGCACGCAGGAGATCATCGATTGGACGGCTCGCTTTTTTACGCTGTGGAGCATCAATCAGTGGAAGCGAGAGCGATATGCGCCATCGTTTCACCTCGATGACGAGAACCTCGATCCAAAGACGTGGTGCCGCTTTCCAATCCTCTCGGGAGGTTTCGCCGCAGAGATTGCGGAGCTCAAAGCGCGAAAAGGCAAGCCGAAGAGTAGACGTAAGCGGTAGGTAGCAATGAGCGCGAAGATAATAGCTCTGTACGGTGGAGCATTCGATCCGTTTCACAATGGGCACCTCGCGACAGTAGCGTTACTTCTTAACTCGGGTCTGGCACACGAGGTAGTCGTCGTTCCTAGTGGTGATAGGCCCGACAAAAGTTCACGGGCGTCGGGAGCGCAGCGCCTAGCAATGGTTCGACTTGGTATTCAGGATTCCTTCGCAGGAGACGCGCGAGTTTCGGTATCGGACCTGCATGTGAGCGGCCAGGTTGGTTACGGCACGATCGATGTGGTCGATCACTACAAGCAAGTACACGCCCGTGACGTGGTAGTCGTTGTCGGCCAGGAGCTGATCGAGGATCTCTCGCAGTGGAAAGAGAGTGGGCGTTTGAAGAGCGCTGCCAGGTTTCTCGTGACGCCGAGGCCGGGATACCCGCACCCTGTCATGCCTGAGGGGTGGGATATCGAGGTACTTACCCCTTCGTACGAGGATGCTGTACTGGTATCGAGTAGTAGCCTGCGGTCGCTTCTTCGCGAAGGGATGTCGTGTGCTGGCCTGATGCCGAGCCCAGTGGTTAGGTACTGCCTCGAGAACGGCCTGTATCGTTGACAAAAAAAAGCGCCCCGTGGAGGGGCGCTTTTAGTAACGGGTTTTTTAAACCAATTACATTGCGAGACGGATACCACCCAAGAGGTTTACATTCGACTCGTCGTCGATACCAACACCGGCCTTGAGAGCTACGTTCTCAGCGATGGCATAGAATGCCGTGCCGGTGTAGTTCCAATCGCCAGTGGTAATGCGCGACCAGGTGATATCGAGATTGGTCTCGATTTCATCTGTAAAGAGGTAACGAAGTCCAACGCCAGCATATACGCCGTTATCGGAACGGTCATTCGTGCCTGGAATGTCAGTATCGGCACGTGCATGAAGACCGCCAACGCGAGCAACGAGATCGATACCAGGACACCAGGTGTAGTAACCCAATCCACCGTAACGGTAGAGGTGGCCATCGAGGTCAAAATTACCCAATCCGCTGTCAGCGTAATTGTATCCGCCTTCAAGAGCAAAGTTCTCAATCGGAGAATACGAAAGACGTGTATCAAGGCCGTTCGAATCCTTGATATCTCCGTCTTGATGAGTCCACTCGTATGCAGCGTCGAAGTAGTCGTACTTCATAAGAGGTCCGGCTTGTGCCGTAGAAGCGCTGGCTGCGAACAGCACAGCAACGAGAGCTAATAGCTTTTTCATTACCTGTTCTCCCTAAAGGATGGTTAACAACTGATGCTGACCTTAGAGCAGAGATAGCCACGATACAATAAAGAAAATAAAGTAGTTCGGGCTTTGTGAGATGATGTTTGTTTGTAAGCGCTGGTAGGTTCGCACTTCATCAGGTATGAATGCTCGAGATGGCTGATCTTTAAAAAAACGTGTTATGAACCATCCACTGATCCCGCAAGTCACTCCACAAGAGCTCAAGCAGCGCCTCGATGCAGGAGAGGACCTCTTTCTCTTGGATGTGCGAGAGCCGCATGAGCGCGAGATCTGCTCGATTGGCGGAGAGCTGATTCCGAAAGGTACCGTTGCGGAGAGCCTTGGCCGGATTCCGCGCGACAAGGAGGTCGTGGTGTACTGCCGTAGTGGTGGCCGCAGCCAGGCGGTCGCGCAAGAGCTCAAGGCGTTCTATGGGTTTGAGCGCGTAAGCAACCTTGCTGGCGGTGTACTGCGGTGGTCCGACGATGTAGATCCAAGCGTAGTGAAATATTAGACACTAAATATGTCCTTTAGTTACAGTTTGTTAGCTCTGTCTGATGCTTGAGCGCTGCGCTAAGGGTCCTCACAAGCCCGATCCTGTCGCCACGTGTATCTTAATCTAAAGGTGCCGCCGTACTTTTTTGTTTTGCAATCCACGATGCACTTTGTATAGAATTCCGTTTCCTTAGGGGGGTGTAGTTTCTGACTTAATCTCTCTCGCTCTTTACCTTTCAAATACTTGCGTACACTGAGTCCTCATCGGAGTCCGGAATTTTCACGTCGGTAGCCGGACCGTTTCGGTAACCAGCATCGACCTCCATATACCTCATACAGACTGCGACGAGGGCTCACAAAGACTGAAACTAAAGGTTTTTAGGCGGTCTACCCTTGAGACAACGGATGTTGCTGAGGGGTGGATTGCCGATGGTTTGGCAGTCCGAATTCTAGTCACGTAGAAGGGAATGAAGAAATGGCTGACACGGGTCACACCCAGCGTTCAACGATGGGACCTTCGGTGGAATCAACCGTAAGTCGTAGGGCGGTGTCAAAGTTCAGCCGCTGGCTGAACCTTGAAGTCACCCGACGCCTGAGGGCGCTCGATGGGAAAGAGGAGCTATCCGCTCCATTGACTCACCGAGGGCAGGTCCTTGGATCGCTTCACCTCAAAAAGGTGAAGAACCAGATGCTGGTCGTTGAGGTCTCTCTTTCCGGAGAGGTCCTTCGTTACCTCGCAGAGGTAAAGAATCACAACGCCTGTGAGTTCAATGGAAGAGGATTCATTCCGTTGGCAACTCAGGTTGAAAAACCCGAGCTCGCTGGAATCGTTGGACGCTGGTGTGAGATTGATAGGGGTTCATGCGATGCCCTGATGTAAATCAAGCGTCGCATTCCCTGACAATTTAAACGTCCGGCCTCACAAGATGAACTGCCCCAACCTTATTCTAGGTTAGGAACATTTCAGTCTCTTGTGAGGCCCTCTTCTTTGCATACCGTTCAACGCACTTGTTGAACTCGTAGCATGGATGATTGTGGCAACTACCTGACCGACTCACTCTCATACAGGGCATCCTCCATCCCATCGTCAGATAGGTTGTGCCAGGTCTGATACAGGTATATGCGCAGCATCACTGCTCAACAAAATCACGGGACAGCGTGGTTTTGCCTCTCCTCTCTAACGGTAACTCTGCGATAGGGTCAAATACGGGCCATATCAGCCATTGCTGTTGTTGAGGTATCTTTTTGCCTAACATCGGCACTATACTGGTGGGCCGATGCCTTTTACAGGCCAGCAAGAGCTCGAGGACTTCCGGGCTCTGTCTGAGCCTACCGCAGGATGTAAATGTCCGCGGTTGGGTGGATCTTGTCTGCTATGCTAAAAGATCAGTCCGCACATCGAGTCCTGGCAAAGTCATTGCTGGAGCATCACCGCCGCCATCGGAACGTGGCACCTCAAAGCGGCGATGCCTTGGACGGGGTTGTCATTGAAGAGCTCCGTATCTATCTCTGCAAGCTTATCGGAACCGCGGGCTTTCATGCTCTGTTTTCACGCGCAATCAAACAAGCAACCAAGCATGTCCCCGAGCTCGAAGGGGTAAGGTTACAACTTAATGGCGCCCTGGAGGGGTTGGCGGATATTGCCCGACATGCTGCCCACGATGCAGAGGAGGTCCTCCTCGCAGAGTTACTCGAACTACTCGTTACGTTCATAGGCGAGGATCTTACGATTCGCTTACTGAGCGATCTGTGGCCAGACATGTCTCCGAGCGGAGCTAGTCGAATTTCAAGCAAGGGATGAGCATCATGACCAACTCAGGCAAAGTAACTATCAAGAGGCTTAGTACCGGAATCGAGGGCCTTGATACCGTCCTGGGTGGCGGTCTTCCTGAGTTCTCGTTCAACATCCTGGCCGGAGCACCTGGTAGTGGAAAAACTACGCTCGCTCACCAGATCATGTTCGCCAATGCCACGGTGGAACGGCCGGCGCTCTATTTCACCGTATTGGGAGAGCCTGCTTTGAAGATGCTGCGCTATCAGCAGCAATTCAGTTTTTTTGATGGCAACAAGCTAGGTAACGCCATTCGGTTCATGAATTTGAGCGAGCTTGTGCTCGAACACGATCTAGATGCGGTGCTCGCGGAGATCGTAAAGGAAGTAAAGGCGACCAATCCTGGGGTGGTCATAGTCGACTCGTTTCGCACGGTCGTGCGTAAAGCTCAGTCGGGGCCCTCCTCGGAGATCCAGCTCCAGGCGTTCACTCAGAGACTGGCGCTGTACCTCACGAGTTGGCAAGCGACGACGTTTCTCATCGGTGAATATTTCGAGGAGGAGATGCGGAGCAACCCCGTGTTCACCGTAGCCGATGGACTCTTCTGGCTCTCGCAGAATATCGAGAGAAACTCGATCGTGCGGAAGATACAGATCATGAAGCTGCGAGGCCAAGCTTCGGTACCAGGGCTTCACACCTTTCGTATTAGTGCCGCTGGCCTGCAGGTGTTTCCGCGCACTTTCGGACTCGAGGGAAAGAACGTTATGGAACGGTCTGGCCGGCGGCTCTCTACGGGGATAGCGGACCTAGATACCATGCTTGGAGGTGGGATCCCCGAAGGAGATAGCATCCTGATCGCTGGGCCATCCGGGACAGGGAAATCGGTCATCGCAAGTCAGTTCATTGCCGCTGGCACAAGAGAGGGGGAATCGGCAATAATCGCAGTCTTCGAGGAACGACCTCAGGCCTTTACAGGCCGGGCAGCAAGCTTAGGGTTGGATCTCCATAAGCCCCAAAGCGAGGGCTTGCTCAAGGTGCTGTACCTTCGTCCCCTCGATCTCTCCGTGGATGAAACTCTGCAGGAACTTCTCGATGCAGTGAAAGCGGTGGGTGCCAAGCGAATCGTTATCGATTCGTTGGCGGGTTTTGAAATGGCACTTGCCCCGGCTTTTCGTCAGGATTTCCGAGAATCGCTTTACCGTATGATCGGTGCCTTGACCGGGACCGGGGCTACCGTGCTGAGCACGGTGGAGTTGACCGAGTCCTTCACGGACCTGATCTTCAGCCCATATGCTATCTCTTTTCTGACCGACGATATCATCAGGTTGCGGTATGTAGAAATTGACGGTGCTCTGCGTAAGATCTTGGCAGTGGTCAAAATGCGTGGCGGTCATCATAGCAAGGAGCTGCGAGAGTACACTATCACCGATACTGGCTTGGAGATTGGTCCGTGTCCTCAGGGTCTCCGAGGTCTGATAACGGGCGTTCCCACACGAGTCGACCTCCCGAGCTCGAAGTAGGCTCGTTCACTGACAAAAAAGAGAATCTTATGCAAAGCGAGGCACACAAGAACGGTGAACACACCAGGTACACCGACGACCACTTGATGGATCCGCAGGGTCTGTGGAGCCTCTATGAGCACAGAACCCAATTCTCACCATTACCCCTCGTCATCACAGAAGGTCCGCAACACATTATTCGATATGCAAATGCGGCCTTTTGCTGCCTGGCTGGAAAAAAGCAGTCTGAGCTTCAGGGGCTGCCCTTTGGGATAGCTGTGCCGGAGGTTCCGGATAATCATTGTCTCGCGCTCCTTGATCGGGTTTTCAATACAAGAACTCACGAAAAACTCGCGGACCAGCTGCATGTTCATGATACCGCTGGCCCGCGTTATTGGACCTATGACGTTTGGAGTCTTTCGGAAGAACAGAGCCCGATTTCAGGCCTCATGATTCACATTTCTGATGCATCGGAAGAGGCGCAAGGTCGGAAGGCCACAACAGACATCAGCGAAGCCTTGCTACTTTACAGTCTGAAGCAGATGGAGACCGCCGACGATTCGCAAGATGCTTACTCGAGACTATCACTTGCCATACGAGAGACGGAGCATCGAGCAAAGAATAGTCTTCAAACAATCAGTGCGGTTCTTGGAATGCTCATATCGGCCAACCCCGACGCTGTTCCCGGTATAGAGCTGGCGAAACTACAGATGCACATTCGCACCATCGGAGCGATGAACGCGCTGCTCTCGTTTCTCGACGTCAAGGGCATCGGCCCGGCAAAGGTGTCAGTACGCGCGACTTTGCAAGAGTTGCTCCCGATGTGGCAGGCGATAGTCGGATCAGGAAAATTTCAGTGGAGTTGCGACGATCTGGAGATATCAGTCAAGAACTGCACATCTCTGGCCACACTCATCAACGAGCTCGTCTGCAACTCGGTCAAACATGGTGCCAAGACAATTGCGCTCGCCTTGGTAAACGCCGGAGACTTCGGCGTGCTCGAGGTGGTGGATGACGGGCCTGGTTTCCCAGCGGATTTCAAAGTCCAGGATTTGCAAAGTTTCGGATTGAAGTTCGTAGAAGCCGTAGTGCACACGGAGCTCAAAGGCTCAATCGTCTACCGTAGCGTACCCGCTGGGGGCGCCTCGATAAAAATTACCTTTCCAATTTCGAAAAATTGAGCCGGTCGCAGATCGTTTTCCTCCGAAGAGATCAATCACTGATTCTGTGCCACGCTCTTACGAATTTGAGCGTGAGACCAGAGAGTTACAGGTTGTCACTGCCCCCTACCACCCACTCATTTCCGCGAGACGCTATTTCTCTATTACCCGGGGCGTTGTCAGCGAGGTCCGTGTAGGGAAGATGATTCTTTAGCTGCTGCCTTCCCCCCACATCCTCCCCCACAACAACCGCCTTTAGAGCCCTTCTTTCGAGTCCCGGCAGTCAAACGAGTAAGCAGATATCCAAGAGCAACGCACAGCAACAGAATTGCGATAACTTTCTGCATCACAACCACCTACTTCCCACCTGATACGTTACAAAAGAGGCGAAGTATGCGAGTCCAGTCATGTACGCAAACATTCCGAAGGTCCAGGCCCACGAGCCGGTTTCGCGTTTGCATACAGCGAGGGTCGACATGCACTGGCAGGCAAAGACATAGAATACCATCAACGATAGTGCTGTGACGGGAGTAAAGCTGCCATCCTCACGTTTCTTTTGGAGGTGATCTACCAATCCTTGGTGATCATCATCGTCGTCTCCCAATTCATATACGGTGGAGAGTCCCGTTATGAAGACCTCTCGAGCTGGGAACGACGAGATGATCCCGATACCGATCTCCCAATTAAAGCCGAGAGGTTTAATAAGTGGTTCAAGCGCCACGCCGATCCGGCCCGCATAGCTCTCTCGTACAGGGTTTCCTTGAAATTCCGGATCTTGCTTTGGATACGACGAGAGAAACCACAGCACGATAGAACACGCCAAGATGATGGTTGAGGCGTTCTTCAAGAAAGAAACGACGCTATCGTATGCGCCACGCAACACCACTCGCGGTAGCGGCATGCGCAGAGGGGGCATCTCCATTACGTAAAACGAGGGCTCTCGCCACGTCATTATCCTCTTCAGGAGCCACGCGACGACACAGGCACCGACTATGCCGAGCGCATACATTCCGAGCAGCGTAAGGCCTTGCAGGGAGAGCACTCCAGCAACGTAGGTGTGTGGGATGAACGCTGAGATGAGCACTGCGTACACGGGCAGTCGAGCGCTACAGCTCATGAGCGGAGCGATCATGATGGTGGCCAACCGATCAGAGCGCGATGGAATTGTTCTCGTGGAAAGAATTCCCGGAACTGCGCAGGCAAACGAGCTTAAGAGGGGGATAAAGGCGCGGCCTTGAAGTCCAACTTTCCGCATGAAGTTGTCGAGCAGGAACGCGGCGCGCGAGAGGTATCCACAATCTTCGAGGATCCCGATAAACAAAAAGAGGATCGCTATCTGAGGAACGAAGACGATTACGTTCCCTACGCCAGGGATTATCCCTTCGGCGAGCAGGCTCGTGAGCATCCCAGGCGGGAGATTTTGTGTGAGCGAGGAGCTGACGGTATCTACGGCGCTTCCGATCAGATCCATCGGAAGCTGCGCCCATAAGAAGATAGCTTGGAACACCAGAGCAAAGAGCCCTAGCATGATCGGCAATCCCCAGATCTTGCTGGTAAGCACCTTATCCAGCTTTTCCGCGAAGGTATGTGAGGAACTCTTTTCGTGTTTGGTGCTCTTTTCTACCACTGAGCGAATCCATGAGTATCTCAGGGTCGCGATAGTGGTGACTGCTGAGGGATCATTCGAGATCGACTGGTACGAGTCGCGCCGGATCCGCTCACTGAGGGCGTGTTCAGCGGGGAGCCATGCATAGCGTTGCTTCGAAGCGACTGGTAGCTCGAGCATCTTCGTTACAGCTTCTACCAAGGAGGGAATTCCGGTCTTGGATCGAGCCACGATCGGCATCACAGGGAGATCGAGGTGGCGCGCGAGGAGCTCGGTGTAGACTTTGATGCCAGCACGTTCTGCAGCGTCCATCATGTTGACTGCGAGCACGATAGGGATGCCGGTATCGATCAACTCTGAGAGGAGAAAGAGGTTGCGCTCGAGGTTGGTTGCGTCGACGACTACCACAATGAGATCGGGCTTCGGACACCCAGCCATCTCTCCTGAAATGAATTGGGTGACGATCTTCTCGTCCAGGGTCGCTCCCTGCAGTGCATAGGTTCCCGGAAGATCAAAGATCCGAGCACAGCTGTCGGGAGAGAGCGAGAGTGAGCCTTCTCGTTTTTCGATCGTTACACCGGGGTAGTTCGCCACCTTGTAGCGAGAGCCCGTCAGCGCATTGAATAGGGTTGTCTTTCCGCAGTTGGGGTTGCCGACGAGTGCGATGACCTTAAGGCATGTGTCGACGGAGGTTTCGAGTAAGGCCACAATTAGCCACGATCACTAGACGGGCTGAACCTGAACGTAGGCTGCCTCGGCGCTCCGTAAGGAGAGTACCGAGCCGAAGAGGCGGATATTAATTGGGGAACCGAAGAAGCCCCGCTGGGTAACGGTTACTTCAGAGCCAGCTACCAAACCCATCGAAACGAGCTTGCTGAGGAGCTCGGTAGAGCAGCCTTTAAGATCAGAGATTACAGCCTTTTGGCCTATCTCTACTGAATCTAAACCCTTTTCCAGCCCGTTCTTCACGATTCGGTTCCTTACAAGTTTTCCTGTAGGTATCCGGGTTTTATGGAACTATTGCCATCCCGGTGACTTATATTTAGCCGTATACCCTGTGCTTGCCGACTATGTCAAGGGATAGAGATCTCTATCTTGAGTAGTTTATTCCAATTCTGAGTATGGCATATCAAGTTACTGCTTGAGTAATAAATATATCTCTTCGGGTTTGGAGGGAGCCGTTGGATTCGGTTGCCGCTCCGGCACCGAATCACCGTGTCACGCAACTAAATCCGATCATGACCGATTGTTCTCCTACCGGCTTAAACGAATACACAGGGAGGAGAGCGGTGATGCGGATTGAAGAGCTACGATACTCAGAAAACGTGACGGACAGGATGCGAACCGAGATCTCGGATTTGGTAGGTCGTGCGCAGTCGCTCGAGCATCTGTTGCGCGAGTGGTTTCGCGTTGCAGATAGGTCCGCGTGTGTTTGTCGAGGCATTGACGACGAGGATCCGAAGAAGTTGTCGGTGTGTGTTGTCCTGAAGGCTAATCGCGCCGAGGTGGTCGAATTATACCTACCTGATTGTGAAGTTTTGCCCGAGGGATCAAAACAGATAACACTCGATGAATTTGTGACGGAATCAAAGCGAACGAAGGGTGCAATCCAAGTCGACGATAAGAAGCTCGATGCGTGGGAGGCATTTCTGGGCTTTGAATACAACGAGTTCTTATGTGAACAGTTAGGGCCGTGGGAGGCTTTGATGCCCCTCACGCTCGCATACGTTTTCTCGAAAGGGGGGCAGGTTGATATTTCAACACCGCATCCGGATCTTCTAGAAGATTTCATGCACGAGGAAGATGCATTGGATCTCGATTCGCTCTTGTGTGTGGACGTCAGCTACCATGTGCCGAGAGAAGGGGGGAAGTTTGTCTCGGGATTCGGTTCGAGTGTGTACGTGTGGCGCGAGGGGGTGACCACGGGAAGCGAGATGAAACGAGGCGAAGGAGTCGAGAGCTTTACGGAAGTGTAAAAGTCCCCGGACTTTGCTCCGTTTCTAAACCCAGCCTCATTCATTTTTGAAAAAAAATGAATGAGAATTGCTGGGCGAGCGCAATCTTGGCTTGCCCAAGTTGCGCCGTAGAAGACAACAAACTCCTATGTGCTCAAGCGTGTGAAATTTTAATGTCATGAGAGACTCTAGCTCTGGACGGTACTGCTTGATGTTAGCAAAGAAGCTTCAAG
>JBILFA010000022.1:0-38645 GCA_044351795.1 Bdellovibrionota bacterium
CCTACTAGCGTCGGCGATGCAAGGAGCGAAGCGTCCTTGCCCATCATTCGAACAACATCGGGGATGCAAGGAGCGAAGCGACCTTGCCCATCATTCGAACAACATCGGGGATGCAAGGGGCGAAGCGCCCTTGCCCGTCATTCGAATCTTGGCTTTGCCAAGTTCGAATAGGCTAAAAAATGGAGCGGGAGACGAGACTCGAACCCGCGACCCTCAGCTTGGAAGGCTGATGCTCTAGCCAACTGAGCTACTCCCGCTCAATTGAGCTCTCTTCGCAAGAAAACTCAATTCATCAGAAGCAGCCGGCTGAACCTAGGGCGCCGCGAGTTGGGCGATTCAACACTAAATCGGGGGAAAAGGCAATCAGGGAGACACTTGGAATATCCTCCCAAGAGCGGGCTAATGACCCAGCTTACCCAACCCTACAGACCTGACACTCCAATAAAACGCCGTACCCTAAAATACCCTCTCTGCGAGCGTCCTCAAAAGGTTGTAAGATACGACGATTATAGAAGGTTGATTCATGAAGCGTTTCCAAAAAAACATGACGATGGCGGATGTGTTGCTGGCCACTCCGCTCGATCCGTACGGGAGCATGCGACACCTGCTCGTTGAACGGCCAAGCCCCCCTTATTTATTCACGTCACTCATGGCTCTCTTTGTCGCTCTGGTCTTGCCCTGCTTGATCTTTCAATATCGCTACGATGTTCCGCCTTGGGATGTGCGCGTAAGCTACGCAATATTGACCACCGTTACGATTGCAGTAGCACTTTTTATACCGGCTAGTACTCTCTTCCTTCGACTCCTGGCCTTGAAGATTCCCCTGACGCGGCTTATCGCTCTGAGTATCTATGCTCTCACCCCGATGCTTCCCCTGGCGGTCGTCTATTATGTGGCGAACTACCTAGTCATAGGCGAGCTATCGGTGCTGACTTACTTTGTAATGGGTCATCCCATTACTACTGACTGGTTCATCCATTTACTTCCCTATTTCGTTATGATGGGTATGTTTTGGATCTTTCTGGTTTTTGCCCAGGGTATACGAGTAGTAGCTAGAGTCTCACTAACCTCGGGCATCCTTGCAACCATCCTCTGCGCTGCCATCCTCTTCGGATCTTACGTAGTGGGGCTAATCTGTGCTGAGGCCATCTTCAAGGACACATCTGTCCATGTGAGCAAGTTCTTCGTCTCGTTTCTTTCGATACCTAGAGTCCGATAAAAAAATCCCCTGAGACAATAGCTATCCCCTAGCCGCTTCGAACCCCACAGGTAGAGCTGTGACGGTGTAATCCAAAGCTTCCCCCTTGTGAGCCGCGGACACGAAACCTGCCTCGAACGCCGACGGCGCGAAATACACCCCGGCATCGAGCATCGCGTGAAAGAAGCGGTTAAAAGCCTCTTTATCTGTCCTTTGGGTATCTTGGAAAGACAACACACGTTCTTCAGTGAAGAAGAAGCCGAACATAGTCCCCACAGACTGAGCCACCAGTGGAATCCCATGTAAACGAGCTGTCTCAAGGAGTGCTGCAACGAGATCCTCCGTGACCTGCTGCGTTGCTTTAAATACACCAGGAGCAATCCACTGCTCCAAGTTTGCACGACCAGCAGCCATAGCGAGCGGATTGCCCGAGAGAGTACCAGCCTGATAGACAGGACCTAATGGGGCCAGCTGTTCCATGATCTCTCGTCGACCACCGAACGCACCTACGGGAAGCCCCCCCCCGATAACTTTTCCGAGCATCGTGAGATCAGGCTTAACTCCGTACAAGGCCTGAGCACCTCCAAGGCCTACTCGAAAACCTGTCATCACCTCATCAAAGATTAGCAGCGCCCCGAACTTAGATGTGAGATCCCGTAGCCCCTGTAAAAAGCCTTCCTGCGGAACCAGCAATCCGCAATTCCCCACTACCGGCTCCACGATGACAGCAGCTATCTCGTCAGGATTTGCGGCGAAAAGCCTCTCAACGGATTCAAGACTATTGAACTCCGCAACGAGCGTATCGCTCACAGTGGCCGCAGGAACCCCGGCACAGTCAGGCAAGCCAAGCGTCAGCACCCCCGAGCCTGCTTTTGCTAGGAGGACATCGGCGTGACCGTGGTAGCACCCCTCGAATTTGATAAACTTGCGCCTATGGGTAAACCCTCTGGCGAGCCGGATTACGGCCATACCCGCCTCAGTTCCCGAATTCACGAACCTCATCAACTCGAGAGAGGGGAAGAGCCTTTGGACCAGAAGCGCCAACTCACTCTCGAGTTCGTGACATGCCCCATAGCTCGTGCCGATCGCTGCCTGTTTCGCAATAGCTTCGACAACGACCGGGTGACAATGCCCGAGCACCAGGGGACCCCAACTATTGATGTAGTCGACGTATCTGTTTCCATCCACATCGAAGAGGTACGGGCCCTGACCGTACTTGACCATGAACGGCTCTCCGCCTACCGAGCGAAATGCTCGAACGGGAGAGTTCACCCCACCCGGGAATAGCGTCTTTGCCCTAGCAAACAACTCCTTGGATATTCGCCGTTCCATCAGCTTCCTCTGTTACAACAAGACCTGCGAACTCGATGCGGGGATTACTTCTCCCCTTCCGGCACGGTAGGGTCGGATCCTAGGTCAAACTCTTTACCATCCGAAACACCGTCCCCATCGGAATCAGGGTTGCGACCATTGCTTCCTACGACTATCTCCAGATCGTCGCGTAAGCCATCACCATCTGAATCAAGCTCGTCCGGATTAAGAGATTTTTCTCGCTCATAATCATCGCTCAATCCATCTCCATCACGGTCTAGATACCGATCATCTGCGGCAAGAGGATTGCCTCCCGAAAGCACCTCTGCACCATCAGTGAGCTTGTCACCATCGCTATCGCTTGAATTCGGATCGGTCCCTAGACGCAGCTCCTCACCCGTCGACACTCCGTCAAGATCAGAGTCGAACGCTCGCACGCGCTGATCGAGCCGAGTTGAGACAACCCCCGCAGGATCCGACATTGAATCATCGGCACTAGATCCACGCGATAGCTCCAAAGCATCTGAGAATCCATCACCATCACTGTCGACCCACCCATCCTGGGAGTCATTGTTATCACCACTAAAGCCTTCGCCGAGCCAATTACCTTTGGCAGAGCCTTGAGACCGGGCGACCGCCGGCGGCACTTGGGCATCAGGAGACCTCTCACTCAAAACCGAAAGCTCCTGAAAGAGTCCCGCCGCAACGGTCGGTGCGGTGGTCCGTGTTGCAGTTCCTCGTGCCCCATCTGTCGGCCCAGCCGTCACTGTTGGACTTGGATTTATCGCGGTCGGCGTTGCCGTGACTATATCTCCGTCCTCGGTAGGTGTGGCGGTGCCCGTATTATTCGCCCTGACCTGGGAGCCAAGAGCATAGTCCTCCTGGCAGGCCCGAGTGCCACACACCACCAACGCTGCTGAGACGAGCACCAACACAGCAGAAACTCTTTCGAGAAGTCCGTTCTTATTCATATCTATCCCCTCTGGGATACCCTCATTGGGTACCGCATGGTCCGCCTTTGTGCACTCGCGGCATGAATGCCCTACACACGTTAGCGAGCCGTTAAAGACTAGCACTGAATGCGAGAGGACGACACTAGGTAGACGAGCGCAGGCCTGCGTATCAGAAAGGTTTAGTGATTCGGGTCCGGCGGACTCGAAACGGTGGCTACAAACTCCACCAGCGCCTCTACATCATCCGGATTATCGCTCTTGGAAAGATACCCAACCGCTCCGTATTGGTCGGCTACTATAGAGAGCTCGGGGGAGCGATGTAGGCTCGTTGCAACTACCGAGCGTCCTTGATCAGAAAGCTGCCGCACCACCGCCAGGGCATCAGCCACGGAATGAAGATCCACCAGCACCACCGACGCGTGCCATTCGCCTACCGCCTCGAATGTCTCACAAGCCGTAGAAACCAACCGGCACTCGACGCGGTAATCGGGATTGTACATCTCGGCCATCTCAGCCACGAGATCAAAGTGATCGCGGTTGTCGTCGACCACTAGGAGCCTCACCTCTCTTCGAACACTCCCTGAGGTAGTACCTGTCGGAATCGGAACAAACGACATGAAATCCCCAATAACCAAGATAAGTGCACAGGCGTTTCCCGTGCCTACTTAGTTATCGGCTCTCATTGCAATTACATGAACACGAACCTCCCCTTCGAGTCACTATTACCTACAAGTTTGCAACGGACTGATTGTACATGCATTTTGCTGGCTGACACTTGGTGAACAGTCAGCCCCCTGTCCCCGTACCTAAGCACGCGTACCTGCAATAGCCTGAATAATAGACATTTTCACTTGCCGATTCTATTCTTTTTGCATATGGTACTGACATCGACTAGCAGGGCCCACATTCATGACGACCAAGAAGCGCCAGCACATCTCAGATACCACCGCAGTCACACAGACCCTAGGCACACAGACCCTAGGCACACAGACCGCTGATAGCACTTTCCAGTCCAGCACGCTGGCACCGGTCCAGCGACAAACCCTCGAATTCTTGAGGAATTTCCTTGCGGATAGAGGTTATGCTCCGTCCTTGAAGGACATCGCTGATTTTATCGGGGTCAAGTCTGCATCGACCGCCCACTTTCACCTTGAACGCCTTGAAGATAAGGGCTTTATCCGTCGTGGAGACGACGGCAAGCTCGAGATCCTCGATCGAGCCACGCCTCAACTTGGCCCTACGGCAGTGCCCCTCGTAGGAGTTATCGCCGCAGGATGCCCAATCGAGGCCGTTGAGCAAAGCACCACAATCGAGATTCCCCCCAGCATGATAGATGGCCGTGGCGAGGTCTACTGTCTCGAGGTCAGTGGGAATTCCATGATCGATGAGCACATCTGCGACCGAGATCTCGTCGTTATCAAGAAGCAAGACAGCGCCGAAGACGGTCAGATAGTAGTCGCCCTTCTGGAAGATGGGAGCGCAACTTTAAAGCGTTATCGACGATTAAAAAACGGCAAAGTAATGTTGATCCCGGCGAACCCAACGATGCAGCCCATAACCGTCGACAAAGTAACGGTTCAAGGCCGCCTCATAGGAGTGATTAGGGAATTACACTAAATGCTCCTCGCTGGCACCGCAAAGGCGAGACATCGAGGACACACAAACAATTTAACCCAAGAAAGATAGAGGGATAGAGCGATGGAACTGTACGAGAAAGAAAATGACGAGCTTCCGAAGGACGGAGAAAAGAACAAGGCTCTGACAACGGCGATATCCGTGCTCGAGAAGAAGTACGGCAAAGGCGCAGTTATGAGCTTGGGCCTCACGGCAGCAGAGCGCGTTGAAGCTCATTCGACTGGAAGTTTGACACTGGACATCGCAACCGGCATTGGAGGATTTCCGAAAGGCAGAATCTGCGAAATCTACGGACCGGAATCGTCTGGTAAAACCACTCTGGCACTGAGCGTAGCAGCACAGGTTCAGAAGGCTGGCGGCACTGTGGTGTATATCGATGCCGAGCATGCGCTAGACGTCAACTATGCCAAGCGCCTCGGAGTAGATACAGCCAAACTCCTTGTGAGCCAACCCGACTGCGGAGAGCAGGCGCTCGAGATCAGCGAATCGCTTGTTTCCTCGAATTCTGTAGATCTGATCGTAATTGATTCTGTAGCTGCTCTTGTACCGCGCGCAGAAATCGACGGCGAGATGGAGGATCAACAACCGGGTCTGCAAGCTCGACTGATGAGCAAGGCGCTCAGAAAGTTGACTGCTATCACCGCGAAATCGAACACCACCATCATCTTCATCAATCAGATCCGCATGAAGATCGGCGTTATGTTCGGAAGCCCTGAGACGACCTCTGGCGGAAATGCGCTTAAGTTCTACGCTTCTATGCGTATGGACGTCCGTCGCATTGGCTCGATCAAGGATCAAAACGACGTGACCGGAAACCGAGTTAAGGTCAAGCTCGTCAAGAACAAGGTCGCAGCACCGTTCCGCGAAGCTGAATTCGATCTCATCTTCAACGAGGGTATCAGTCAGATCGGTGAGATTATCGACCTTGGTGTCGACAAGGGAATCGTCGACAAGGCGGGAGCGTGGTTCAGCTTCCGTGGCGAGAGAATCGGTCAGGGACGAGAAGGTGCGAAGCAATTTCTGCGAGAGAATCCAGAGATGGCAAACCAGATCCGCGGCTTGATCATGGATTCTGTCGGTATTGGTTCCGGTAGCGCGCTACTGGATTCAAACGCCAACGGAAGTGAAGAGAGCTCCGAGAAGAGCGGAAAGTCAAGGAAGAAGGTTGCCGCTAACGGGTAACACCTTGTCACTGCGATGGGCCGGTGTTGTAGCTACGACATCGGCCCAGATCCTTTTTTTCATCCCCTTTCCCCTTTAGCCTTCTTGGAAAGGAGGCTTTGTCTCCCGAAGATCAACTACTGACATTTAGTCCCTGTACCGGGGCTACTAGTTTTTGTGGTAGCTGAAGCAACTTCTGATGTCTCGTGCCGAATAGGACGGCATGAAAGCTCCACAGGGTAAGCGCAGCCGCAAGAAGATGAAGTACCACCCTCACGGAAGCGTGCTGTTCTGCACGTTTAGTGTCGAGGAGGGATTACTGCTGTTGGCGAATCCCCTGTGTGAACTCATCATACAGAGCTGTCTTGTTGCTGCCCAGACACTGTACCCGGTCAGAATCTGCCACATTGTGGTCGAAGTAACCCACGTGCACATACTTCTTGTGGTGGACAATCCAGACGACGTTCCTAACTTTATAAAGCACTTCAAGACCGAGTCGGCCCACATGATTAACGGGCTCCTTGGACGTGACAAGAGGACACTGTGGTGTGAAGGGTACGACAGCCCAATAGTGCTCACTCCCCTCAGAGCACTCGCTGCCATTGCGCACATGTATGCCAATCCAGCCAAAGACAACCTTGAAACGACTATTGACCGCTACCCAGGCTTTAGCACCTGGAAGATGCTCCGTGCCGGCAAACATACAAAGCAGTGGAAGCGAGTCCGGCGCTATCAATTCCTCAAGCTCGCACGAGATAGTCACAACCTGCGCGGGTATACCAAGATAGCCGAAGTGATCCGTAGTGACTCTGAGGAAGTGCTCCCTTTTGTGTTGGAGCCGAATGCCTGGATGGAGGCATTCGGTTACACCGATTCACACGCCCAAGCGAGCATCAATGAAGCGCTCATCCGTCGCGTCCGTAGGCTCGAGGAGCGGGCAGAAGCTGTGCGGCAGCGAAAGAGGAAGCGCATCATCGGGCGAGAACGGTTAACGAAGCAGCCCTTTGACCTGACCTATCGCCCGCGGCGCTTCGGGAGACGCATGTGGTGCCTTTCAGAGAAGCGCAAAGAGCGAGTGAAGTTCATCGCCTTTTTGAAGGACCTCATGGATGAGGCACGAGATATTCGGGAGCGGTGGACGTTAGGCGAGGTGGAGCTCAGGTACCCTCCTGGGCTGCACCCTCCGTCGATGCCCAAGTTAGCGAACGCCCTCTACCCATAGCGTTCACTGTATAGAGCCGTAGTGCGTTCTCCGTTTCGCAGTGCACTCGTGTACCTACTGTCAGCCGCTTTCGTTCACTGAACCTTTCCCCTACTCGTACCCGGAGGCTAGGCATCCGACTACCAGCGCCTCTTCTCCCTCAGGTCGCAGAGGTAGCCCCGGTACAGGAGAAAAATCGAAAGCACGTTCTTTAAGATTTCAGACTTTTCTATTTCAGAGAGCTCGTCCATAAGCAGTCAGGAGAAGGACACCGGAAGCCTCTACCATCAGTAAGTACGCCTCGTGGCACAAGTTGCCTCTCCTCCCTTGAGTAGTCCGCCCCTAATGTGGGACTATCCCGACGACCGCCTCTCTCATGTGACCGATTAACGGTTGTAAGATAGAGCCGGGGCCTTTCATCTAAATTTAAAAAGATAACGATGCTGTTGCGCTCCTCCGCCCCTGTCTACCCTTCCATTTACCTTCTTACCCTGGGGGCCACGTGCCGCTATGCGATAAGCGCTGAAGATAGTTCAATTGCACTCTCCGATCCGGGAGCGAGCATCCATGTAAACCACTTAGAGGAGCGTCTGCAGCGCCTGAACTTGAGGATTGAGGACGTCTCGAGAGTGCTTGTCACGCACCTTGATGCGGACCGCATTGCAGGCATTCCTCTTCTCCGTAAGAGAGTTCCCGGCATCAGAATGTATGGAACCTCAGCGATGCACGCCCAACTCCAAGATGAGTCCTTTGTGCGAGAGCTCTGGCAACAGGATCAAGAGATCGCCAAATGGTTCCCTTCGCCGGAAAACTTGCAGTATCTACCTTTTGAAGAGTTCCGAGCAGGACTCAAGATAGATACCTATCTCGTTGAATCCGATGTGATCGCTCTCGATGACGAGCTCGCTATTCGCGCAATCACAACACCAGGTCACCGCAAGCACTCCGTCTCCTACCTCGTCGTTCCACACGAATTCATTATCACTGACGAAACGTTTGGCTACAATCAAGGACGTCGTCTCTGTGCTCCTGGAGGCGACTTCGATCTCAAAGCTGCCCTTCATTCCGTAAAGAGATTCAGCCACCTCGAGATATCCGGCATAGGATTTCCCTATGTCGGCGCTATTACGGGAGATCTGGTTAGGAAGCACATCGACATGTTGGAAACGAACACCAACGATCTACTCAACGAGGTAAAACAAGCAGTAGAGGCTGGAATGAGCGAGCAAGAGATTAAGACGCAAGTACAAGAGGCCTTCTATACCTCCTCTCTCCGCGATCCATGCCTCGTGCACAGCCTCTCGTGCTCTTTGCAGCATATTTGGAAGCAGGTTTATCAGGCCTGACAGCCGACGACAGAATCGCTCTACCAATTGAGCTTTACGTACACGAGCGCATGGTCCGACGCATCCTTGGGAGAATATACTACGCCTGAGTCGTATTGAGACTCTGAAAAAGCGCTCTTCCAGGCAAAAGGCAAACTCTCCGCTGGCATCAGGATATCGTCCAGCCATGAATACTCACCTTTGTAACTAAACGTGCCGGGCAATACGAAGACCGATTTGTTCGAGGTGAGAACACTGAACAAGCGCTGAGGCATCGACGAGCCGGCTTTACAGAGCGGAACACCTCGCTTGCTCAATCGACAATCGCCATCGGCCTGAAAGCTCGATAGGTTCAGCGTACCATCGAGGATTCGAGCACTCGCGACATCAAAGTTACTGTTGCGATCTCCGAGTAGCATGAGAATGGAATCCCCTCGCGCGAATGCTTGTCGATGACGCCGCTCCGCTACACGACGAATCGCTTCGCTCATCTCCATCCGGTACGTTTCCCACTCCAGACCTGTCGGATCACCTTCTCCACCCCGCTTGGATTTGAAATGAAAGTTCACTATCGAAATCGGCTTGGCAAGATTGGTCTCACGCGAGTTCGCAATGAGCTGAATCTCGAGAGGAGTCCGCGAAAAAAGCCGCGGCTTCTGCTTCGGAGCCAACTTCGGCAATTCGATCTTCGCGTAGGAGAGCGTATTTACTATCGCGGCACGATCCTCCGCCACGAGAAATCCAAGCGTCATACCTCCCTCGGCCGGTGGCGCCGCTCGAATGCGAAAAACACGATTCGTGGACCTCTGTAACTTCCCTGCCAGTTCCTGCAAACCGGCATCAACAGCGTCCTGATTCCGCCCGAGGATCTCTTGGACGGCGATGACATCACACCCCGTCGACGCAAAGCGACGCACGAGACTCTCAACCTTCAATTTGTACTCGTCTGCCGAGTATCCGGGCACCTTCTGCTTTAAAGTCTCGAGAGTGCCGAAAAGCTTGAGATTCTGGCTACACACGGTAAGATCCGAATTTCCACGAGGATCCTCGACAAGTGCCGTAGCCGCTCCTTTGGCTTCCTTCCCGTTCTTCGCCTCTGGAGTCGTATCCTCCGCCACTACCTCCGAGGCAACCTGGAGCTGCAGACAACTCACTACAAGGATAGACAGGATGC
Source organism: Bdellovibrionota bacterium (assembly GCA_044351795.1). GTDB lineage: Bacteria > Bdellovibrionota_C > UBA2361 > UBA2361 > OMII01 > OMII01. The sequence goes on from JBILFA010000022.1 coordinate 9,959, forward strand.
ACAATCGGCGCGTGCGACGACTTGCTTCACGCCTTGCCCGCTGACCTAACGGTTGTGTCAGCACGAAGATTACGTCAAACCACATGACCGAACCCTCCACGAACCCCTTCTCTGAGACTTTTGAATATCGAACATCGACTCTAACGTCAGTCCACTACTTTGGGCCGCTTGAACCCGCATAAGTGCGAGACGGCCGATTAATACCGCATCAACTATATCTTGATGCTTCTTGAGGCCGGCACTTGAATCAAGTAAGCCAAGCTGCGTCAGACTAGGCGCATACAGATACTCAACGGTTTTAAGAGCAGCCGACTTTACCTCGGCGCGAGCGAGTTGTTTCCCACGTAAACCCATAACCTCGTACTGAACCGACCGTGGATTAACCCTGCCGGGCACGTTAACCTCGCGTTCTCGTGCAAGCGACTCGAACAAGCCCCTTACCTGTTCTACTTTAAGAGCGTTATGTGGGTCGCGAAGAGTCGTGGGGGACTCGCAAACTAGTATGTCGCGCTTATCTAAAGCCAGGCGCGTTATGAGGTCCCCTATATGCTTCTGAAGGCGCTCTAATCGCGTTGCCAACGAGATTGGGGGGCGCAAACCCTTAATTTTACCCACTGCTGTTACATCTCCCGTGGATATCGAAAAAAGAGCCCAGCCGGTACAGGTGAGACTCGGATCAACCGCAATAAGGTACCGGTAAGGATTCATGAGGGTATGATACGCACTACCGACCCAATCCGCTATCCCACTCATAATAAACGACAAATCAGTCGTGCCTGTGGGTGGACATCTGCCCGAATACACTGGTATAACCCGCCGCGAGGATGTTGTTTTGAGGATGCTGAATGGATCAAGAACTTGTCGCAGATCTGTACAGGAAGATGCTCCGAATTCGCCGCTTCGAGGAGGAGGCCGCGCGCCTGTATACTGAGAAGAAGATCGGAGGATTTCTTCATCTCTACATCGGTCAAGAAGCCGTTGCCGTCGGAGCGCTCTCCATGCTTCAAGACAACGACTACGTCATGACTGCCTATCGGTGTCATGGACACTACCTCGCTCGAGGCGGCTCCAGTCGGGCTGGAATGGCCGAGCTTCTCGGAAAGGAGACCGGCTGCGCCAAAGGTCGTGGAGGCTCGATGCACTTCTACGATGTAGAGCGCCGCTTCATGGGGGGCTGGGGTATCGTCGGCGCTCAAGTACCGGTGGCTGCTGGCTTGGCCTTCGCCGAGAAATACAAAGGCAGCGATGGAATCGCTATCTGTTTTCTCGGTGATGGAGCCATCAATATCGGATCGTTCCACGAGGGGCTCTCCCTTGCCGCGCTTTGGAACATCCCGGTTATTTACGTCATCGAGAACAACTACTTCGCGATGGGTACTCCGCTCGAGAAGACAGCGCCGACTGACGATCTTTCGATTCGCGCCCTCGCGTATCCGATGGCACGCGATACTGTTGACGGGCACGACGTTTTTGCCGTCCGCGCCTGTATCCATGCCGCGGCTAAGCGCGCTCGAGAACAGAAGCTTCCGACTCTGATAGAGGCCAAGACATACCGCTATCGAGGGCACTCAATGGCTGATCCTGCCAAGTACCGCACGAGCCAGGATGTGGACCAATGGAAATCGCGTGACCCGATTAAGGTTCTCGGAGAAAAGCTCGAAAGCTTCGGCTTGAAAGGGCTCAGAGAGCAGATAGATCAAGAGATCGAGAACGAAATTATGGACGCGGTACGATTCGCAGAGGAGTCTCCGTTCCCAGCACCTGAAACTGCTTTGGATTATGCTTATGTCTAACGCCATGCACAGCGACACCGATACTCAATCAGCAGTCCGTGAGATCCCGATTCGAGACGCGCTTCAAGAAGCGATGACCGAAGAGATGGTACGTGACGAACGTGTTTTCCTCGTCGGCGAAGAGGTCGGCGGCTACAACGGTGCATACAAGTGCTCGCGTGGCATGCTCGACCAATTTGGTCCGAAACGAGTTATAGACGCCCCTATTGCAGAGAACGGTTTTGCAGGCATAGGTGTCGGCGCTGCGATGGCTGGCCTACGTCCAATCGTTGAATTCATGACCTTTAATTTCTCCCTCGTGGCGATCGATCAGATCATAAACACGGCAGCGAAGGCGCACCTCATGTCGGCCGGTCAGCTAACCTGTCCAATGGTATTCCGGGGAGCTGGAGGCGCAGCGTTCCAATTAGGTGCTCAGCACGCCAACTCGTTCGATTCATTCTACGCTGCTACGCCGGGTCTGATCGTGATAGCACCGGCCACACCGTACGATATGAAGGGGCTTCTCAAGAGCGCCATTCGTAACGACAACCCGGTCGTATTTTTCGAATCCGAATTGACCTACGGTAAACGCGGTCCAGTGCCTGAGGGAGAATACCTCGTACCGATTGGAGTCGCCGACATCAAACGAGAAGGCAGTGATGTAACCCTCATCTCGTGGTCGAAAAACGTATTCCTGACCCTCGAGGCGGCAGACGCCCTAGCGGAGCAGGGTATTTCCGCCGAGGTGATAGACCTTCGCACACTACGACCACTCGATGTTCAGACCGTTCTCACATCAGTGGCAAAAACCAATCGATGCGTCGTCGTGCAGGAACAGCACGAGGTAGCGAGCTACGGAGCGTACCTTGCACACCTGATCACCAGTTCGATCTTCGACGAGCTCGATGCCCCGGTAGGCCTGGTCTCGACACTCGAAGCACCTATGCCCTACTCCAAGGCGCTCGAGGTGGTGCTTCTGCCGAGCAAGCAGCGCATCATCGACCAAGTGCTCGCGGTGTGCGCGTAGTCTGCGATACATATAGTCGAAAAAAGAGCCCTAGGAGGGATGCGTCATGCCGGTGACTCCATTCGGTTCGCACGTTCCAGTCATATCGCCTAAGGCGTTCGTAGCGCCTGACGCTTGGATTATCGGCAAAGTCGAGATCGAAGAAAAGGTCTCTATCTTCTTCAATGCGGTGCTGCGCGGGGACATAGAGAAGATACGAGTTGGAGCAGGCACGAATCTCCAGGAACACGTACTCGTACACACCTCACACGGCATGTCAGATGCACTTATCGGGCGCAACGTGACCGTCGGGCACCGGGCAATCATTCACGGCTGCATCATAGGAGATAGCTGCCTGATCGGTATGGGAGCGACTATCCTCGATAACGCTGAGATCGGCGAGCTTTCTATTGTAGGAGCTCACACGTTGATACCCAAGGGAATGAAGATCCCGCCTCGTAGCCTCGTCATCGGAACCCCCGGAAAAATAGTGCGCTCAGTGACTCCAGACGAAGAGCGTGAACTAGTTCTATCGGCGACCCGGTATCAGGAACTCGGGCGCTACTACCGTACGCATCTCTAACAAAAGTCATGTGAGGCTAGCACCTCGATGCCTCGACAACTCGAGAAGACGCTCCTGACCGATCGGCTCCTGCTCCAAGAGCGGCACAACCGCATATCGCTTGGCATGAGCGGTTGCCACGAGATCTATCTGCGCGAGCTCGTTCAAACCACGCTTACGCAGCAGTGCACTGCGAGGATGCGCTGCTGCGATGCTGTTATTGACGATCCACGCCCATGGCTCGATGTGGGCACGTCTCAGGTCTTCTTGTAAATTGGCAGCTTCCAATACCGGCGTTGTTTCCGCGAGGGTAACGAGCAGCACCTTGGTCTGTTCAGGGTTCTGAAGCTGCATCATCGGTGTAGTGTAGTGATGAAGACCCGCGCTATCCATCTGTCGTGCAACTTCTCGATGATACGCTCCGGTTGCATCCAACAAGAGGAGCGTATGTCCGGTCGGTGCGGTATCCATCACGACGAATTTCCACCCTGCTTCGCGAATCACTCCCGAGAATGCTTGGAAAACCGCAATCTCCTGAGTACACGGCGATCTGAGATCCTCTTCGAGAAGTGCTCTACCTTCACTATCGAGTGTCGCCCCTTTCGTCTCGAGCACATGACTTCGGTACCTCTCTGTTTCCACATCAGGATCGATCCGACTTACGGAGAGACCATCGATGGTGCCGTCGAGCGTTTCGGTGAGGTGAGACGCAGGGTCAGACGTCGTCAAATGCACGGGAAGGCCTCGGGAGGCCAACTCGACAGCGACAGCAGCCGCAATCGTTGTTTTGCCCACGCCACCCTTGCCCATGACCATAACGAGGCCATGCCCCATCTCTGCGATACCGTCGATGAGTTCGTGCAGATTAGGCCTTTCAACGTAACCTTCTGCGACTTCATTAGGAATCGTCTGAGAAGATGTTTCCGCAAAGAGACATTCGAGGGCTTCAAGGCCAACCAGGTTGAAAGGCTTCAGAGGGATCTGATCACACGGGAGCTGCTTCAACTCGACCGGAATGTTTTCCAGCGCAGATTGTTCGCGGCGATAGATCGCCTCCGCGAGCGGATCTCCCTTGGCTTCGTGCGGCGACAGAACACCATTAATGACCAGATACTGCTTAGAGAGCCCGATACTCAACAACTCTGCATGAGTAGCTGCCGCCTCTCGCAAAGTCGAGCTCTGTGCGCGGGCTACCAGAATCAACCGGGTCCGGGTAGGATCTGACAGCGCCTCCACTGCCGCCCTGTACTGAGATCTCTGCTTCTCGAGTCCTGCCAGAGGGCCGAGACAAGAGGCGTCCCCTTTACCAACCTCGAGAAATCCGCTCCACGCTCCTGGAAGTTGAAGAAGGCGAATCGTGTGCCCAGTCGGTGCCGTATCGAAGACGATGTGATCAAAGTCCTCAGTCAACGGACCATCGGTTAGAAGCGAAGTAAACTCGTCGAAAGCTGCGATCTCAGTAGTACAAGCTCCGGAGAGCTGCTCCTCTATGCCTTTGACTATCTGCTCGGGCAACACACCTCTTACGGGTCCTACGATCTTGTCGCGATAAGCTTGTGCTGCAGCATGCGGATCAATCTCCAAACTTGAGAGCCCCGTGACCCCTGGAATCGCTGTAATCGAGTTCCCGATCTCTACGCTGAATACCTAGCCAACATTCGAAGCGGGGTCTGTGCTCACAAGCAGAACTAGCTTACCTTCTTTAGCCAAACGTACTGCTGTGGCACATGCGATTGAAGTCTTACCAACTCCGCCCTTGCCGGTGAAAAAGAGATATCGTGGGGGCTGCTCGAGAAACTGCATCTACTATCCTCCGCAATCAGCAGCAGCCACTATCGGAACAACATTCTTTGGCTATCTTCAACGTCGAGGACGTCTGTTCTATGCCAAGCCAACGAGAAAGCTCTGCTCTGGTCGGATAACGCCCTGCGAGCGCTATCTCTCCATCGAGCAAAGTTACAGGAAGCGACTCAGCGCCGGACCGTTCCAGATAGCTCTTTATGACCGGATTTTCCGCAAACACGAGGGGCTGTTGCGCCAAGTTGAAACGCTCAATTGAATGGCCATTCCTCTTCACCCAATCGACGTCAGCCGCAAATGCAGTAAGGGCCTGGTCGGTGTCGACACCACACACTCCCGAAGCGCAACACAATGCCGGATCGAAGACCTGAATTTTTTTCATTTCTTACTCCTCTTAGCTACGACACTTGTGCCCCAATTCGATCGAGCTCTGCGTTCATCCGCTCTGGAGCCTTCCTTAACTCGTCGAGTGGCAGACTTAGAAACGTCTCTATTCGATTGCGGAGGATGCGATACGCTTTCATGAAGGCCTGCTCGATCTCCTCGTCTGTACCAGTGGCGTGCGCCGGATCCTCCACACCCCAATGAGTCCTGAGCGCATTCCCTAAATAGACAGGACACGTCTCTCCAGCCGCACTTGAGCACACCGTAATGACGATATCTGGAGAAGGGGCGAGCCCATCCCACGATTTGCTGTGATATCCCTCTGTCCGGATCCCTTCCCGCTCCAAAAGCGAGAGAGAACGAGGGTGGACATAGCCCGTCGGTTTGCTTCCTGCGCTGATAGCTTTCCAGCCCGCGGGGGCCAGATGATTAAACGTTGCCTCTCCAAGAATCGATCGGCACGAGTTTCCCGTACAGAGAAACAAAACATTCATAGACGCTCTCTCCTTTTACGAGTTCTGATTTTCGGCGAAGCTACACTCTCACAGCATTCGAGCCTCACCGTCGCATGCGCACAACTTCGTGACTGCTCAGAGCAGCATTAGTATATCACATTGGATACATTGAGGCTTTTCGTTTTTTGGGCTCTGACTGCGCCGCGCCCGCTAACGCACTGAAACTGAACCTGGATTGAGTGTGATAGTTTTCGCCGCACCCGGAGTTCCGCCACTCGATGTAAGCGATACTGCAAAGGTCTCAACTTGATTGCCTTCATTTCGAACGGCGATAGTGAAGAGCTCGGACCGACCTTCGAAAGTATCGCTCCGGAACAAGCGTGCTACAGAGACGCCGCCTTACGAGTCGCGCGACGACGCCTAATCTCCTCGTAGGCCTCTTGCAATTTTTGAAAATCCTCCTGATGGATACGGATTCTATCAGGCGATGCACTTCCTGCCACATGCTTATCGGGATGAAGGAGCGAAGCTAATCGACGGTATGCCTTTTTCACGACCTCATCTGTATCATCCTCCGCACAGCCGAGCACTTGATAACACCACGGGACCACTGCGGCTTGAGGAGGATGGACTCGTGAGCTGTTGCGAACCCCTGCATCAGCCCTCGTGCTACTATCAGGCTCACCTTCTGAGCGGGCGGCGTATCTATCAAACCGACCTCGATTAACTTTCGCTCCTCCCTTCAACTGCAAGAGCTCCGCGACTACATCGAGCGCCAGCTTCTCCTCGTTGTTAATAGGCGCATCACTCGCAGCGAGCTGACACAACGCCCGGTGAACTCCCTTGCGCGCCGCTACCGTCGGTCGACAAGCACTCATATAGGAGCGCACCCGTCCAGTCACCTCCCGGTCGGTAACCGACACAGGTGCAGACTCAAGCCCTCGAGGCAAAGGAACGTCATCTGTCCGACACTGGGCTAAAAATGAGGAGTAGTGATTCCTCTCCTCCCGTGTGATGGCACCATCAACACCCGCGATATAGGAGAACAAAGAAGCGAGGGCCTCCGCTTCGATGTGCAGGGAAAGCTTACGACGCTGCGCTTTACGCTGGAGCTTAATCCGCTCTTTCTGACTTTTAGTCAATTTTCCGAACATTACCCGACTCTCGAATCAACTGTGATACGCTGTGTTGGATATATCGGCGTACTATCACAAATTTTGCTTGTTCGGAGTAGCGGGTAGTCCCATGTTATTGCCCCGCTGAAAGCGCTCTCATCAATACCTGACTTGGCTTCCTACACAACATATCGAGCTAGTTATGAAGAAACCTTCTGCACCCTATCGCACTGTCGTGGTACAAAATCGTGCCGGTGCAAAAAGGGTCGCATATGCCTGAAACAGAGTATCTTGGTGAATGGGCTATCGCATTTATATGCACTTTGGCCCTCGAGGGGGCGTTGATCGCCATTCTCCTCAGCCGACAACCGCCAACGAAACTGCTCACCGCATTCCTCGCGGCGAACTGCCTCTCTCATACCTCCCTGTGGTTCGTCTTTCCGGTCTTCGAACCGTACTGGGCATGGGTCACGAGTGCGGAGATAGCAGTGACAGTGTACGAAGGACTCGTCTACTGGACCATCCTGCGCCCCCGAATCTCTGCAGTAAAGGCAGCATTCGTAAGTGTCGTGGCGAACACCACGTCCTGTGCGATCGGGCTTCTGACGTAATCGATGCTCACGCTAAGGCAACCTACGGCTCAAAGAAACCGCCCCTTACTTGCCTTCCGGCCGCATGAGCGGGAAGGTCTGACAGTCTCGAGCATTCTTATTGAGCAGGAACCACAGAAACCGCTCGCTGGTGCCGAATCCGCATGTCGGGGGCATTCCGTACTCGAGAGCTTCGATGAAATCGTAGTCCGCCATCTGAGCCTCTTCGTCACCTGCTTGTCGTAAGCGCTCCTGCTCTTCGAATCTCTCGGCCTGGTCGATCGGGTCGTTCAACTCACTGTAGCCATTACCAACCTCGCTGCCCGCAATAAGCACATGGAAACGCTCAGTCAACTCGGAGTTTGAAGGCTTACGCTTGGCGAGGGGCGATACAGCCACCGGTTCGTCGACTAAGAAACCTGGTCCCGGGATCTGACGTCGACACCATTTCCAGAGCGTATCGATTGCGCGAGTAAGATTGAAGCCTTTTTTGTCGTACTGAACGTTGAGCTCTTTGAGCTTCTTTTCGACCGTAGGAAGATCTGTGCTCAAGACGTTAATGCCGGTCATCTTCTCGATGGTGGGCACATACTCATAACGCTCCCACGGCTGACCGAGATCAACGTTGAATTCACCGATCTGGAACTTGAGTGTACCGCACGTCTCATACGCCACATGCTTGTACATCTCCTCGACCAACGCCATACCCTGCTGGTAATTGGCGTACGCCATGTAGAACTCCATCTGGGTGTAGTCGTTCAGATGCTCGGCGTCGATCCCTTCGTTACGGAACTGCCGCCCGATCTCAAAAGTCTTTTCGAATCCGGCCACCATGAGGCGCTTCTGCCACAATTCCCCCGTCGAGATACGAAGGTATACATCGATACCGAGCGCATTGTGATGCGTAATAAAAGGGCGAGCATCGGCTCCACCTGTCGTCGTCTCCAACACCGGCGTATAGACCTCGAGGAAGCCCTTACCTTTGAGAAACTCGCGCATCGAATTCCAAAATCTATCGCGCTTATACACCGTATCACGCACATCTTGATTCAGAAGAAGATCCAGATAGCGCTTTCGTAGTCTCGTTTCCTCGTCCTCTAATCCCTTGTGCTTGTCAGGAAGCGGCAAGAGAGATTTCGTGAGGAGCGTCAGAGAGTGAGCCGCAACCGATTGCTCTCCTTTGTTGGTCTCGAAACGCTCACCGTCGATACCTATGAAATCCCCGAGGTCGAGATTACGAACCCAAAGCTTATAGTCCTGATCAACAAGCTTTGATTTGTTGATAACTACTTGAATTCGACCCGATTCATCCTGGAGATGCAAGAATGTTATGTTTCCCATTTCGCGGAACAACATGATACGGCCAGCCACTCGCACCTGAGTTCCGAGCGGTTGCGTGAGCACCTCCTGAGTAGATTGTTTTTGAAAGGGCCCCGGGGGAAAAGGTTCAATACCTGCTGCTTTGAAGGTCTCAAGCTTCTTCAACTTGTCTGCGCGAAGATTTCCCAACATAATTTTAATGGCCTGTCTTGACTAATAATTCATGGGTATTGCGACAATGCTGTAGCTGAGACCGAAGGTTATGAGAGCAAACTCAGGCATCTTGGCCTACCCTGCGCGACATCGTATACGCTTTTTCGAACTTTCTCAAAACTCCCCGAATCTGTCACGGCACCATCTATCCTTATATTCTTGACTCTTGCATTCTAACTCTCTACTGTACTGAAATATGTTTTCGTCAAAGTCCCGTAACACCACCCTAATTTCCGTTCGAGCTCTTCTCAGTGCTTGCGGCGTGAAGGCTCCTGGAGCTATCGACACCGTTGTTGTGCTCGTGGTGGTGGTAGTGCTTACGCTCGTTGGAGCGAGGTGCGGGCCTTTGCTGTAGTAGCAAGGTAAGGCGAAAAAAGCCCCCGCACCTCGAAGAGAGGTGCGGGGGCTTTTTTATTTGTAGGAGAAAATATGAAGAGTGGTGAGGCTTTAAGCGAAGAACAGGAACACGATGAAGTCCGGGAGTTGACCGGTTCACAACTCCTCTTGGAGCTACTCCTCAATGCCGGAGTCGATACGATCTTTGGATACCCCGGCGGAGCGATCATGCCTGTGTATGACGCGCTTTACGACTACCAGGATCGAATCAGACACGTACTCGTCCGCCACGAACAGGGCGCAACCCATGCAGCCGAAGGGTATGCGCGCGTTCGAGGAAAGGCAGGCGTCTGCATGGCGACCTCAGGCCCTGGAGCAACGAACCTCGTCACCGGCATCGCAGATGCAATGCTCGACTCAATCCCAATGGTCTGCATCACCGGTCAAGTTAGCAAAGCCTTCCTCGGAACCGATGCTTTTCAAGAAACGGACATAATAGGCATAACCGTTCCGATCACGAAATGGAACGTACAGGTCACCTCAGCGGAAGAGCTTCTCACCGCCATCCCGAAGGCTTTCGCTGTCGCTCAGTCCGGCCGCCCGGGACCAGTCGTGATAGACATCACAAAGAACGCTCAGTTCGAGAAGATAACGGTACCGGCATCCAAACTTAACTCCTCTCACTCGCTGGAATGTCGGCAAATCGTCGATCTCTCAGCTCTCAAACATGCCGCGGCACTCATCAATGCAGCCGAGCGGCCGCTGCTGTTGGTGGGACACGGTATCCTTATCTCCGGCGCCCAAGAAGAACTCAAAGCATTTGTCGAAAAGACCGGAGTACCCCTCGCGAGCACTTTACTCGGCTTGTCCGCCTTCCCTACCGATCATCCGCTGTATGCCGGAATGCTCGGCATGCACGGCAATTATGGTCCCAACATCCTCACCAACAAGGCAGATCTTTTGATCGCTGTCGGGATGCGGTTCGACGATCGAGTGACAGGCAAGCTTTCGGAGTATGCCCGGGGCGCAAAGATTATTCACATCGACATCGATCGAGCAGAGTTGAACAAGAATGTGCAGGTCACGGCAGGTCTGGTAGCTGATGCCAAGCAAGCTCTGCACAATCTGTTACCCTTAGTAGAACCACGTACACACGATGAGTGGCTCGCTGAATTCCACAAGTGTCACGCCATGGAGCACGAAAAAGTCATCGCACACGACCTTGCGAATCGCGATGGACGCCCGCGCATGAGCAAGGTGATAAACGATCTGAGCGAGGTAACCGAGGGACAAGCGATCATCGTAGCTGACGTAGGGCAGCATCAGATGGCCACCGCCCGATACTACCGTTTCAAAAACCCGGACAGCTTCCTCACATCAGGGGGCCTCGGCACGATGGGATTCGCACTCCCAGCCGCCGCCGGAGCCGCGATCGGCCGACCGGACAAGACCGTAGTCGCGGTAATCGGCGATGGGGGCTTTCAGATGACGCTCCAAGAGCTCGGAACGATCGCACAGGAACAGCTTGCTGTGAAAACCATCATCTTGAACAACAATTTTCTTGGAATGGTACGTCAATGGCAGCAGCTTTTCTTCGACAAACGCTACTCGTTCGTACACCTCGATAATCCGAACTTCCTCAAGCTCGCCGAGGCCTACGGAATCCCGGCCAAGCAAGTGAGTGCGTGCGGCGATGTGAGAGCCGCAATCGAAGAGATGTGGAACTCTCCCGGACCATTCGTTTTGGAGGTGCTCGTCGAAAAGGAGGGCAACGTCTTCCCGATGGTGCCCGCAGGAGCAAGTGTAGACGATATCCGCTTAGAGTAGAATTCTGCGCAGAGAGGAGATTATTATGAAACAGCCGATTACCTTTCTGGTATGGACGGAAAACAGCCCCGGTGTACTACTGAGGCTCACAACACTTTTTACACGTCGGAAGATAAACGTGGAAAGCTTGACGGTCTCGGCGACCGAGACCGAAGGAATCTCGCGCTTCACGGTCGTACTCCACACTGATCCGACGCTGGCGGCGACGATCGGGCGACAGATCGAACGGATGATTGAAGCGCGAAGAGTGTTCGTCTTCACCGATAGCGATATCGTACATCGTGAAGTGGCTTTTATTCGGGCGACTATTACCGAGGACAAAGCGCGCGCTATGCTTATTCAACACCCCGAGGCGCGTATAGTAAGCCGCGGCGCATCGGGGACCCTTTTTCAGGTAACCGGGACCGAACACGATATCAATCAGCTTCTTTTAGAGCTCGAAAAAGACGGCATCAACGAAGTAGTGCGTTCCGGTCGTATCGCCGTCACGCCAGCAGGTGATTACGATAACGACCTCAGTCGTTCGATGCACGAATTGAGGCCTAGCGCCTCTGAGGGTCCAGATTTTTAGCAACTGTAAACTAACAACTGTAAACAAGGAGATAGTATGCCCAGGATTAAATTCGGCGGTGTAGAAGAAACCGTTGTAACCCGTGATGAGTTCCCGCTTTCAAAGGCCCGCGAGGTACTTTTAAAAGATACCATCGCAATCATCGGATACGGAGTGCAGGGCCCGGCTCAAGCTCTCAACCTTCGAGATAACGAGTTCAACGTCATCGTCGGCCAACGAGAGGGAACGTCCTCGTGGAAGAAGGCGCTCGAAGACGGCTGGAAGCCGGGCGAGACCTTGTTCTCCATAGAGGAAGCCTGTAAGCGCGGAACTGTTGTCGAGTATCTTCTCTCGGATGCAGGACAGATCTCCGCATGGCCGACTGTGAAGCCCCACCTTACCACGGGCAAAACCCTGCTCTTTTCGCACGGCTTCGGCGTGACGTTCACAGACCACACCAGTATCGATCTCCCGACGGATATCGACGTGGTGCTCATCGCTCCAAAGGGATCAGGGCGCAGCGTACGTCGCCTGTTCCAGGAGCAACGCGGTATCAACTCCAGCTTCGCGGTCCACCAGGACGCTACCGGCAAAGCGCGGGAGCGGGCCTGTGCGCTCGGCATAGGAGTAGGGTCTGGATACCTCTTTGAGACCACCTTCGAGAAGGAGGTTATGAGCGACCTCGTTGGAGAGCGCGGCGTCTTGATGGGCGCGCTTCTCGGAGTAATTGAGGCCCAGTACCACGTCCTGCGCAAGCATGGTCACTCGCCGAGCGAAGCCTTCAACGAGACCGTTGAAGAGCTTACTCAGAGCCTTGTGCCGCTCGTCGGAGAAAACGGCATGGATTGGATGTATGCCAACTGCTCCACCACTGCGCAACGTGGTGCGCTCGACTGGCATGGCAAGTTTCGTGATGCCGTCGCCCCCGTTTTCGACGCACTGTACGACTCAGTCGCATCCGGCAACGAGGCTAAGATAACGATTGAAGCCAACAGCCGTGCGGATTATAAGGAGCGCCTAGAAGAGGAGTTGCGCGCCATCAGAGAGTCAGAGCTCTGGCAGGCGGGAGCAGCAGTTCGCAAACTCCGTCCATAACTTCCTTTTATTTTTCTTCGCCTGTGGTCATTACCGACCACAGGCGAGCACATTCCATCGCAGGTTCGTATGACTCAACTGAACAAATACAGCTCTCGCATCACTCAACCAAAGTCACAAGGTGCCTCGCAGGCCATGCTTCATGCCGCGGGATTAAGCCGCGAAGACATGGACAAAGCGCAGGTCGGTATCGCCAGCATGTGGTTCGAGGGGAACAGTTGCAATATGCACCTTCTCTCGCTGTCGGAGCAGATAAAGAGCGGAGTTACGGATCACGGGATGGTGGGGATGCGCTTCAATACCATCGGTGTGAGCGATGGTATCTCAATGGGAACAAACGGCATGAGTTTCTCCCTGCCGTCACGTGACATCATCGCCGATTCGATTGAAACCATTACATCAGCGCAGTGGTACGACGCTCTCATCACCGTCCCTGGCTGCGACAAGAACATGCCCGGATCTCTGATCGCGATGGCTCGTCTCAACCGCCCTGCAATCATGGTCTATGGAGGCACCATTCGCGCTGGCTGCTGGAAGGGCAAGAAGCTCGACATAGTCTCGGCATTTCAGAGTTACGGAGAGGCGATCTCCGGAGCTATCGACGAGGAATCGCGAAAAGAGATCGTACGGAATGCGTGTCCCGGCGCAGGAGCCTGTGGCGGTATGTACACAGCCAACACCATGGCAACTGCGATTGAAGCGATGGGAATGAGTCTCCCCTACTCTTCTTCATATCCAGCCGATAGCGAGGAGAAGCGCGCGGAGTGCCGAGCTGCGGGCGCCGCCATTCGCAAACTTTTAGAACTCGACCTCAAACCACGCGACATTATGACTCCTCGAGCTTTCAGAAACGCACTCGTCATCACCATGGCGCTGGGCGGCTCGACTAACGCAGTGCTGCATCTGATAGCAATGGCTAAAGCGGCAGGACTCCAGCTATCCCTCGATGAGATTCAGTCGATTAGCAACGAGGTACCCTTCATAGCTGACCTCAAGCCGAGCGGTGCCTACGTCATGGAGGACCTCTCTCAAGTAGGAGGTATCCCCGGAGTACTGAAGTATCTTCTGCGAGAGGGATTCATCGACGGTTCCTGCATGACAGTAACGGGAAAAACCTTGGCCGAAAACCTCGAGCCACTGCCGGATCTCCGCCCTAATCAACCGATCGTGCGATCGCTCAAGGATCCGATTAAAGCCAGTGGACACATTCAAATTCTCAAGGGAAATCTTGCGCCCGAGGGAAGCGTAGCAAAGATTACCGGCAAAGAGGGACTCTGCTTCGAAGGCACTGCTCGAGTCTATGACTCTGAGGAGGATATGTTGGCAGGCTTCGAGCGGGGAGAGATCGCCGCCGGGAACGTCGTAGTTATTCGCTATGAAGGCCCTAAGGGTGGGCCCGGTATGCCGGAGATGCTCACTCCCACCTCCGCGATTATGGGTGCCGGGCTCGGTAAGGACGTGGCGCTCATCACAGATGGTCGCTTTTCGGGAGGCTCTCACGGCTTTCTCGTGGGTCACATCACCCCTGAAGCGCAGGAAGGAGGACCGATCGCACTCGTTCGAGACGGCGATACGATTACCATTGATGCTCAAACTAACTCGATACACGTCGCTGTCTCGGAGTCAGAGATGGCAAAACGACGTGCAGAATGGAAGATGCCTCCCTACAAGGCTGACCGCGGCATGCTTTTCAAGTATATAAAGAACGTGCGGTCAGCCAGCGAAGGGTGTGTGACCGACGAATAAGCAGACCTATAGCGAGAGGAAATAGACGATGGATGCTTCGAAGATCGAGAAGTTCATGCAGCTTGCTGGCCAAAACGTTCGCGAGCGTTTGACGAGCGGTGACGACAAGACACGCACGCTCGGTGCACAACTTCTTCTCTCGGAGGTTCTAGAATACGTTGTACACGGCCTAGGAGTTGTTCCGCACATAAACGGCACCCCCATCACCGAACCGGATGCTCTCACCTATCAACCGACAAACGACCCAGATCCGGTCGAGATGGTGGACGGACTCGCAGACGTGGCATACACGATGTACTGGAACGCCTGCGCTTTCGGAATTCCCCTCGAGGAGGCCTTCGACCTCGTATGCGACAATAATCTGGAGAAGTTCGTCAAGCTAGAGTCGTGGACGAACGGACAAAGAGAACTCGCTCCTGAAGAGTGGCACTGCGATCGCAGCGTCGAATGGCCATCGGAGGTCGTGCGTGTAGAGGTTCTCGATATAAGCGGTGAACACTTCGCCGTCGGCAAAGACGCGCGCGGTAAGGTTCGCAAGCCTTCGACGTATCGGTCGGTGGATCTCGAACCGCTGGTTCGTTCGGCATGCTAGTACGGCGGCCGGGAAGTTTTTCACCTAAGTGCTAGTAAAGGCACACAGTGATGACCGCTAAGGCTATCAGGTACCTTCTTCATGCGCTGATGTTTGTGATGATGGCGTTCGTAGCCTATCACAATCTACTCAAACCAAATGTAGAGTTTGGGGACGGGCGTGAGTACATCATTCAAACTCAAGCGATCGTGTTCGACCATCAATTGGCGATTGATCCTGTCCGGCGTGCTGCGTACTGGAACGACACTAATCCCTTTAATCTCTTGCTCGATGCGACACCGAAGCATGTGCCTACACAAGCAAGCATGGGAGAGGCTCGTCAGTTCGGTGGAAATTTCGGGGCCCTATACCTCGATAAGCACGGAGACTTTCGGTACATTCATTCTTGGGTATATTCACTTATCGCAGCGCCTGTATACGCGCTACTGCACACCATCGGAGCGGGTTCTAGTGAGTATCAGGCTTTCGCTGTAGCAAATGTAGTACTTATCCTCGTTCCAATCGTACTGCTATGGCTGGAGCGTCCGTCGCTTTTGACCCTTGGCTTTCTCGTCATCCTGTTGGCCTCGCCGATTACCCCGCATCTGCAGTTTGCACACGCGGAGATATTTTGTCTTTCGTATGTCATGGTCAGCTTTCTGACTGCTGCAGGGGCGCGCGGGCGATTCTTTTCTCCGTTCCTGCTAGGCCTTGGAGCCGCTCAAAACATACCGATAGCACTCTTTTTTCCGCTTCATTTCTGGATCGCTCAACTCTCTCAGAAACGAGGGTCTCTCAGGGTGCCAGCTCGAGAGCTCTGCCGTATCCTTCTGCCCTACGCGCTCGGTGTTGCTTTGCCGCTGAGCATTATCGCCTACAACTTCTACACCTTCGGCACCGCAAACCTCATAGCCCACCTTGGACATGCGAGTACGAAATTTCTTTCAGTTCAGCGAATGATTAGTGTCTACTTCAGCCCAATAATTGGAAATTTCTGGTATCTACCGGCGAGCTGGCTTGCGCTCGTCATCGCCTGCGTTTGTGGACGATATCGGCTTGCGCTGTGGTTTAGCGTGTCGGTGTTGGCGGTTTCCACGCTCAGCTCCACCACCAGCAATCTCAATTCGGCGCAGATCTCGGCGTGTCGGTATGCCCTGTGGTATCTAGCTCCGCTGTATGCTCTGCCGTTCATGCAGATGCGCGGCTATCCTCTGCGAAAGCCCGGTCCGTTCGGTCGTGCTTCGATTGCTGCATCCTGTGCTGTCCTAATGTTTATTCAAATATGGCTGGGTACCTGGCGACTTCTGTTCGGTGATTGGGTCGCCTTCAGCTCAGTCCGCCGCGCCACTCCCGAGGTAGCAGCACTCTACAAACTTACTCACCTCCACGACGACATCGAACCTATAGTCGAAAATCTAACAGGCTCTGAGATCCATGCGCCTCACTCGTTTTCTGGTATATATGTGTGGAACCTAGGTGACGATGCATCGCTCTGGATCATCTCAAAGAGAGCACTTCGACACTCTCAGAGCATAGAAGTTGCGGCCTCGAGCGATCTTTCGAAAGATGCCGCCGTCGTTGAGCTCTTTGATATCGGGGTCAAATCATCCTCCACATTCGAACTCTCCCCTAAACCTGGTATCGCGTTCAATCGACATCCGGTGTTCGGAGGTTATTTGATCGTCTGGACTTCGAGTAGAATAACCGGAATGAGATCACCGGCACCCTCAGTGATTCGAAACTAGAATCTTGAGAGCCCTGTGTGCGGGGATATCCAGCTTCACCTATTGCAAAAACTCTTGAAAGCGAAGGTCAGGTAAGCTCGGTTCCTTAGGGTGAGCCCCTCGTGCCGCCCTCTTTCCCCGGCTCCGTCTTCTCTGCACTGTGTGGTTCGATACCCAACGCCTTCTCCACAGCCGATATCGCCGCTTCTGTGTTGCTTTGCACAGACTCCCGAACATCTGCCGCACGCTTGGCATTAGCGACGAGCTCCTGCGCTGCTTGATGCGCATCACTCGCCTCCCTCACCACCTGATCCTTCACCTCTTTGGCAGAATTAACGGCTCGTTTGTACGACTGTTCCACCTCGCCCAAAGCCTGCTCTGCGCTCTCCTGAACTCGATACATTGCATCGTTGACCTTCTGCTGCCGACGAGCTGATTCAGAGTTCTTGGAGCTCTGCCGTGTGCCGTCATTCGGACAACCGAGTAACACAGCACATACAAGCAGCAGCGCAACAATCGGCTTCATACAGCTACGAGCGCTGTCCAATCGGAATGTAATTCGACTTCGCTGGCCCAGTGTATATCTGACGAGGGCGGTTTATCTTGTTACCCGGCTCCTCGCTGTATTCTTTAGAATGAGCAATCCACCCAGGGAGCCTGCCGAGGGCAAACATGACCGTGAATGCTCTGGTCGGAATCTTCATCGCCTTGTAGATGATGCCGCTGTAGAAATCCACGTTTGGATACAGCTTCCGCTCAACGAAGTAGGAATCCTTTAGAGCTGCCTCCTCCAATTCCTTGGCGAGATCCAACAGAGGATCGTTGATATTCATCTTGCTGAGAAGTTTGTCGCATGCAGCCTTGATGATCTTGGCTCGAGGATCAAAGTTCTTGTACACACGGTGACCGAATCCCATCAGTTTGAACTTTGCGTTCTTGTCTTTGGCCAAATCTATGTACTTCTTTACGCCTCCACCTTCAGAGCGCATCTGCTCGAGCATGTCGATAACTTCCTCATTTGCCCCGCCGTGACGAGGGCCCCAGAGAGCACAGATGCCCGCAGTTATTGCGGCGAAGAGGTTCGCTTTACTACTGCTCACCATGCGAACCGTCGATGTGGAGCAGTTTTGCTCGTGATCGGCGTGAAGGATGAGGAGCAGATTGAGCGTCTCAGCCATTACAGGATCTACTTCATAGTGCTCAGCAGGGGTAGAGAACATCATGTGCAAGAAATTCTCGCAGTAGCTCTTGCTGTTCTGGGGATACATCAGAGGCTGACCGATCGACTTCTTATAGGCGAACGCAGCAATAGTCGGTAATTTTGCAAGCAGCCGAACAGTATGGAGGTCGAACTGCTCTTTTTCGGAGCGACTGCCCTCTTCGTGTTGATAAAATGTAGAGAGTGACGAAACTACCGACGCGAGAATCGCCATGGGATGTGCCTCGCGGGGGAACCCGTCATAGAAACGCTTGATATCCTCGTGAATCATCGTGTGGCGACGCACTCGATTCGTGAAGTCCTCGAGCTCCTGGGAGGTCGGGAGCTTACCTTCAATCAGGAGGTACGCAGTCTCTAAGAAAGAGGAGTGCTCGGCGAGTATCTCTATTGGTATACCGCGATAGCGCAAAATGCCCTGCTCGCCATCGATAAAGGTAATAGAACTAGCGCACGCCCCGGTGTTCATATAACCGTTGTCGAGCGTGATATAACCGGTTTTGGCCCTTAGCGAAGAAACGTCAATACCCTTCTCGTTTTCGGTGCCGACGACAACGGGCAGCTCAATTGTTTGCCCTTCCAGTTTGAGCTCTGCTTTCTCGGACATGCGATTCTCCTTAAACCTTGATCCTGACCAACTATGTACTTAGACTCCGGTACTCACGCGAAGGGTCCAAGTATTATGATTTACACGAAATCTGTGAAATCATCAAAACGGACGCTGCTCTCTCACTACGAATTCAATCCAGAGCCTAACAAGCGAACACAGCGGTCATTGCGGGTATCCTAAACCCTCGTTAGTATATGAGGATGAGGTTCACGAGTGCGGCCCGTCAGGCGGCAGTACGGCTTTCAAAAAGTTTTTCATTATGCAGGTTACGCATGCCGGACTGGGCAGAGCGTCAACACACCCAAAACAGAGATTCAAAGGTAAGATGGGCACAAAAGATCACCGCTCTAAGTTTTCACTTGAGGAGACTGAACCAGCGTTTGAGCAAAGCCGCTCAAGGGAAGTTCGCAGAATCAGAAAAGTTCATCCCTTAGGGCTACGAGTAGTCGTTCAGATCCTCAAGGATGCAAACGTCACCGACGCCGGGCTCTACCTACCTGAGGGAGCTAAGGAGTCGATGCAAGAGAGCATACTAGCCGAGGTTATAGAGGTGGCGAGCGCAATTGACTCTGAGACCGAAGAGGAAACAAATGTCAGCGGCATCCCTCTCAAATCCACCGTTCTAATACCCAAAACAGCGGGAGTCCGAGTTCCGTGGGACGACTCTCTACGTATTGTCGACACCCTGGACGTGCTCGCCCTGGTAGACGAGATATTGCTTACGTAATGGTGAACTCTCACACCCTCTGTTCAGCGCCCCGTCCCTCCGAAGAAGTCGGCCATCAGAGCATGTTTCATCTGCTAAATTAAATCTCTCTACAAACGAAGCGCGAAGTCCACTCGCGCATCCTAAAGGAAGCTCCTAGACTGTCGTTAGAGTGGAGCGCAACTGCTTAGATCGGCTTCTGCTGTCGTTTAGTCTCTTTTGTGATAGCCAACTGATACACCATGATAAATCGACGAAAATTCCTCGAACTCTCCACGTACCTCATCGGCAGCTCTTATATCAGCGCCTGCGGTTACCTGCGAATAGACCCGTACAACGTACTCCTACGAAGCGACATTATCGACTCACCGGAGAAAGAGAATGAGATCTTAGCCAAGGCTCGTGTAGGCAGGACTGCCGATGGCGAAATACGGGTACTCTACGTCTCGGGAACCCCATACGAGAGAGGCTACCAACACGGCGTACTTTTGCGAAAGGAGGTTCAGGACAACCTCGGCACAATGTACGACAACATCCTCGATAAATTTCACTTTGAAGAGCTCCTCTTCGAAAGCTGGGAGAGACAGCGCCCCTTTGTGCCGCAGGAGTACATAGACGAGATGCACGGTCTTGCTCACGGGGCCAAGGTTCCTCTTAAGATGGTGCACGCGTTTCACGCCCTTCCCGAGATCACCGAGTGGGGAGGGAAAAAGAAGCTGAAGAAGGTTATCAAGGATATGATGGAGGGTGTGTACGGCACCTCGTGCAGTAACTTTGCAGCGATGGGGCCTGCCACGAAAGACGGCACGATGTACACCCTTCGGATTCTCGACTGGGGACTTCATAAGATATCTCGGTTGCACGAGTATCCGCTCATTACCGTCTCTGTGCCTGAAAATGGAATCGCGTCGGCTAACATCGGGTGGGTGGGATTCCTTGGGGCCGTGTCCGGCATGAACGCTCAGGGAATTACTCTCGGCGAGATGGGCTACGGAGACCCAGAAGGCGAAACGATGCGCGGGAAGCCGATGCCATTCATGCTTCGCGACGTTCTGAGCTATGCACACAATCTGTCGGAGGTTCGTAAAATTATCAGCGAAAGTGTCGGAACTAACGCGTTCGTGTTTCTCATGAGCGATGGCAAGAACAACAACGCTGAGTTGTATATCCGGGAAAGGAATCGTTTCGAGGTGTACACACCCGGCGTGGAGTTGAAGGACGATAAGCGCACGTTCCCGGCTATCAACAATATCGTCTATGGCGGCCATTACGACGAGAAGATGCACACCTCTCTAACCTCTACTCGGGGGTCTATCACACCCGAGGTGATAATGAAGGACATCGTCCCGGCGATAGCGATGCCCTCGAACTTCCAAAACGTAGTCTACGAACCACGCGGACTTCAGTTCTGGGTCAACAATGCCAAGAACAAAACCGTGAGCGCTGCCGAGCAACCGTTTACCCACTTCGATCTCGGTGCGGCACTCAAGGAGTTCGAGCGGACACCCTAAATAGGCTTTACATACAAATAAATGTGCTTCAGAAAATCGAGTGGGTAGTGTGGCCCAGCCCTTGAGCGGAGTTATGCGAACAAGAAGGGGGGAATACAAAGAGAGCGGGAGCTCAGCGAGGGTGAGGAGCATAGAAAACCCGGTATGATACGCCCTCGCTGACCTCTCTGTCCTCTTTGTTCACTTAGGTGCTTGAGCCAGCGTTAACTGGTGGTGAAAGGCCCAATCACCAGCCTCAATGTGAAATACACTTCTATTTCGACAGGGCAGGGAAAAGGCGCTACTTCGGGTACGTTCACGTGTGAGGAAACATAGGTTTCGCCTCGCTTACCTAGCTATCCCTACCCAACAGCTCATCAGTAAACCTCTCACTCACGGAATAGTCGGATACCCAGATACCGAAATAGGCGCGAGAAAAGCCAGGATCGGTAATTGTTCCGAGTTGTCGCTCGTTGAAGAAAAGGCTTAGCTCCCCCTGCGCCGGATTATAGGTGATCGCATAAGTATCCCCTTCCTTCACTGGTACGTACAGAGATTTCATACGCGATAGAAACGGCCGCAACCGATCCAGAGAGAGCTGCGGATGTTCTCTCAGGGTTTCCTCCGACTTCTCGACAAATTGATCGACTGATACGTCGCGATGGTATCGAAGCACCAGCTTCTTCGGTGTCTCCCCTAAAACAGCATCTGGTGACGTCGCCGACGCCGGCATATACAGGGCGCCCGTGTACACTCGGAATCCCCAATATCGAAAGGTGCTCACGCCACGCAGGATGAGCGGCACACTATCGACAGTATCCTTCGCTGAAAAACAGAAGCCGTCACGACACACCGGCGGTTCCGGAGCTGCCATCGCGACCACAGCCGGTCCAAGCACCACATACATTGCCAAAATTATCCGCCACAGACCCATCGCCGCTCCTTTTTGCCGATGTTATGCGGAAATCGGTCGAGCTACGCAACACAAAAAACCTCCTACCGCCGGACTCCTCACGATTTTCTTTTTAACCTCGCAGAAAGCCTCAATCTCCAGATGACTTCTCAACGCCTCTTCCTCTATAAGGAACGGCGAGCGTGCAACCGCTCCGGAATTTTGCTACTTAGCGCTAATTACTTGCAAAGCGTCGACCGATTTTGCGCTTGAGCTAGCGCTATCGCTCGCCTCGCGCCAGTATCGCTCTGACTCGACGGCCTCCTCTTTCTTAGCCGAGGAACCAAACAGCGCCTCGAAAGCTGATCCTGTGTAGGCAATTCCCTCAGCGACTAGATTCAGCGGGAGTTGGAGTATTCGATAAGGTAGTACCTTCCAATTCGATGCCTGATCAAAAGATCGCCGATAAAATGAGACCGCCTCTTCCTCTATGTACGGAAATGGGAACCACCCTCCTTCTTTACTGGGGGGAAGAAACGATACCGTCTGGGTGAACAGAAGTCCCAAATAGTGATCAGCGAAGAGGAATATAGTATCCGGCCGGCCAATCTGATTGCGTAGTTTGAGCCCATAGGTGAACGGCACTGTTTTATCGAAGATACCAAGTATGAGCAGCGAGTTGTTTCCATCCAAGTAGTGCGCCGTATTCTTTGGATCGGTTTTGAGCTGAGTTTTGAGCGCCTCGAGAAATTGGGGCTCTGTGAAGCCCTTCGCGTCACACACCGATTTGATGTACTTGTTGATCCGCGGCTGGTCGGAATCGTTGAAAAGATTGACGAGGTCCGTGCCCCCCATCACGAGCACGTTGTACTTGAGGCGAGCATCGATTCCCGCTGTGAGCGCTACGTTTATCGCACCGCGACTAATACCAAAGGTACCGAACTTCGTCTTGCCGTACTCACTCTCGAAGAAATCAATGGCGAGCCGATCGCGTACTACGTTGAGCCTGAATATATCTTCAAGTTCATCAAACTTCGTCGGATCCTTGAACTCGTTGCTGCGAGTGACTATCGCGGCATCAATCCCGGCCTCTGCGAAGTACTTAGCAATGTGCTTCTCGATGAAGTTCTTGCCACCGAGCACCGGGAACACGAACACCATGCTATCAGAACGCACACCCTTACGCTGGAAGTACTCGGCCGTTATCGGTCCGGCATACGACTCGATCGTAATACGCTTGTGAATATAAGAATCGGTCTCATATTCCACCTCCTCACGATAATTTCCGAACGACCCGGCCGGTTTGTAGTATTCGAGCATCGAGGTCGGACGCTCTAGTACTTCGCCACTCCCACTCCCAGCGACCTTGAAACATCCACTGAGCCATGCCGTCATCAGGATCAAGATCACGAGCCGCACTCCGCTCGACAGGAATATGGTGGCTATGCGGCACCAAGGGGCTCCGTCTGGACTGACTCGTGATTGACTCAAAAGAAGCATGTTGGATAACCTGACAAATAACCAGATGGCCCTGCGGCACTAAAGAGGCGTGGAGAAACGGGCGGTTATCTCCCATGTACACCCCCTTATTTTAGATGAATAAAAAATAGCCTTAGACTCTGAATAACCACACAACTGTGTCGTCTGAACAAGTGGCTATGGTGCTCTGCCGGGTTGAAGACGCAATCCTCCCCAAAGGCAACCCGGCAGATGCCACCGCCTTTTCAAAACAATTCTATGTGGTACCCTCGCTACAGCGTTGGCAGCTAGCCTCAGATTGGAGCCCCGACGCCATACGTGGATCGAACGCGGCCCAACAAACGCCGTCTTATAAACTCTCAGAGGTTTCATGCTTAACCCGAGCGCAGCGCGGGCGATTAAGGGCGCATTAGCCGTTATAACGACAGTCGTCTTACTACGATTAATTACTCTCCCCTTTCCCGACCTGATCGACACGACCGAGGGCCGCTATGCGTCGGTGGCCAAATTGATGTTCGATCGAAACGACTGGGTGACCCCTTGGATCTTCTTCGATGGGGAGGTACAGCCGTATAAAGGCAAACCCCCTCTGCACTTCTGGTTGATGGAGCTTAGCTATACTGTATTCGGCGTGGATGCATGGAGCGCTCGGCTGCCGAGCCTCTTCTCCGCAGTCATTATCGGAATACTTCTGTTCACCTTTGTCGGCCGCAAGCTCGGTACGCAAACAGCTCTCACTTCGGTCTGTATCTTTGCAACGAGCGCACTCCTATTCTTTCTGTCCGGCGCATGCATATTGGACGTGACCCTCACGGTAGGCATTACGCTCGCGTTGGTCGGCTTCGCGCTCGCCGATCAATCGAGATTCTGGAACGCTATGTTCTTTGCCGGCCTCGGACTCGGCGTTCTCGTCAAAGGTCCCCTGGCCGTAGCTCTCGCAGTACTAACGATCGCTCCATGGGCGGTACTACGCAGATGGGCAACCGGCACCTGGCCAGCACAAGTTTGGTCGCTTCGATGGATTCAAGGTATTAGCGCTTTTGTACTCATAGTTGCCCCATGGTACCTCATTCAGGAGTACCGCAATCCCGGCTTCCTACGATACTTCATCTGGAACGAGAACCTCGCCCGCTACCTGGTCAAGGATTATGGAGATGCATACGGCACGGGACATCGGCAGCTATTCGGCTCCTCGTGGGTGATGCTGTTCCTCGGTCTCGCGCCGTGGTCATTCGTGGTACTACCTTTTCTGGCCCGATGCAGATGGCACTCGGACAGCAAAAACAAGGTGCGAAGTTGGATAGCGGAGAATCCGTGGACTCTCTATGGATTGCTGTGGATGGTGAGCTGCCCCTTCCTTTTTACCTTCGCGCGCCAATACACAGCAACATACTTCGCTCCCTCAATCCCCGGTTTCTCTCTGCTGGTCGCCGGGGGATGGCACACCTTAGTGCTGCGAACGGAATGGCGCTCCACACGGTACGCTGGCATGTGTCGATACACCATCATCACGTTAGGTCTCCTCAGTATAATTGGAAGCCTTGTTTCGCTTAGATTCGACGGTCCGGTTTTCGGCGTTACTATAGCGTGCGTGTTTGGCGTAGGGCTTGTTTTGTACGGTAAAGATCACGAACGATTTAGCGAGATGCTTCCCAGTGTATCCAAGGTTGCCCTGGCAACTGGAGTTGTGTTCACGCTCGTCATAGTGTGTTTTTCGGAGCATATCTCGACGAAGCGCTCGAGCCGGCGTGCTTTAGAGATGGCGCGACGTATATTTCCGCACCAACAGGAGTTGACGATCGGGTTCCCTTCCTACTTTCCCTTCTCTGCCACATTTTATGGAACTGCACCCGGGGAGAGGCCGGTGAAGACGATTCTGCTCGAGAACAGCCAGGTAGCATCTGCACAAGTCGATGTCATCCTCGTTCGAGGTGACAACGCAAAACTCCTGATGGAGGCAGAACCTACGCGAAAGGTATTGGGGCGTGTAGGTCGATGGACCTTGTTTGAAGGCAATACCGCTGCGGAACCGCTAGTACCATAGCTGAGCTGCTAGGACTTGACGGGTCGATGTTACTTCGAACCCTCTTCGTTACCCTGCGCCGCCACTGCCGGTTCTGCTTGGCTCTGGGCACTAGCCTGTTGCTCCTCACTCCATAGAGGAAACCGAGTAGAATATCGCTGATCATCGAAGATCACTTGAACGCCCTTACGATTGCGCATATTGACGAACAACGGCGCTTTCAGGTTAGCCGTAGTCATGCGGGGATCAGAGCGTACGGTAACTATAATTAAGATTGCGTACTCGTCATCCTCGCGAATGTCGACATCCTTGTCACCAACCGGCGGCTTGACGTCGAATTGTTGTCCGAACTCAAATCCATCGACTACCACAAAGGCGAGGTTAGCATCCTCAATCGAGTGCAACCATGAGAAAGGATGCTTGTGCTCCAGCATCACGTACTGGGTCGTGTGCGAAAACCCTATAATTCCCGATGGAAAATGAATAATACTCTCTACCGGTACTTGCAGCTCTCCAAAACGAGTGCTGGCAAACGTGAGAAGCTCTTGCTTTTCGCCCGACTCGTTGCTCATGATTCCTGTTCCCCCTCCTTGTCTGGAGAGACTCGCTCACCTTCTCCATCCGCCTCGTCCGAACGAGGTTTCTTCCTCTTCACGAAAACTTTGGGCTGCGGCTGATGGCTCGATGGAGACAGCGCACCTCCTCTCGACCCTTGCGAGAAACGCCCCTGCTTGGAAGCGTCTTTCGTCATGCCTTTCCACGTACCGGTCAACTGTTCTAGCGCACTTCCACTCATCACAGCCTCAGCAGCATTCTTATTCTCTTCGAGAATCTGCTTGTAAATCTCTTCACGATAGATCCTTAGATCCGCAGGCGCATCAATTCCTACTCGAATTTGATTGCCTTTTATCTCGACTATCGTGACCTTGACATCGTCTCCTATGTAGAGACTCTCCCCTGGTTTCCTTGTCAGAATTAACATGTATTCCTCGCCTTCCTTGGCTCTCAACTACTCGGCTCTAAGGTCTTAAGATGTCAAAAGACGCGATTAAGGACTAACGTATTGAAGGCTGGCGGGCAAGTTAAAAAATGCAGGAATGTCAAGCCTGTACGCCTATCAATCTGTTTAGGCCCCGATAAAAAGGCACCAACCACGGTTTGGTTTGCAGGCCGCCCGCCCTTATCAGGGCATCTTGACCGACTCCCTTTAGGACAGGAGAAACTTCCTGAGCAATGTCTCGGTAGCCATTACGTCCCCCTTGTGAACGGTCTCAGTCACCGTGTGAATGTATCGAGTCGGAACAGAAAGAGTGACAGTTCGCACTCCTGCACGAGACCTCTGCATTGCGCCAGCATCTGTGCCGCCGCGCGGCAAAACCTCCATCTGGTACTTTATGCGATTCTTCTTGGCGAGAGAGACGAGTTGCTGAACGAGCGTTCGATCACTGATAACCGAACCGTCGAGCACTTTTATTCCGACCCCCTGACCGAGCACCGTCACGCGCTGCTCCGCCGGAACGCCCGGCGTATCTGAGGCGATGGTCGTATCGAGACAGATGCCTATATCAGGAGCAATGCCGTATGTACTGGTGAAGGCACCTCGAAGCCCCACCTCCTCCTGGACAGTAAAGACCCCGTAGATGTCGTGCTTCGTCGCCTTGAGCGCTTGTAGTACCTTGATACCGATATAGACCTGAACTCGATTATCGAGGCACTTACCGCTGGCGTACTCCCCATATTCGACAAACGGAGCATCTAAGGTGACCATGTCACCGACCTGAACGAGCTTCGAAACTTGTTTGCTCGGAAGACCAAGGTCGACATAAAAATCCGACACCTCTTTATACGCCCGCTTTTCCTCCGGACTAGCGACATGAAGCGCTCTCCCTGTGGGGTTGAGAACCCCTCGCAGCGGCCCCTTGGAGGTGTGAACAATAACGCGCCGCGCAAAGAGATTTCGGGTATCGAAGCCACCGACCTCCTGCAATCTGAGAAAGCCTCGATCGTCGAGAAAGCTCACATAAAAACCGATCTCGTCCATATGGGCTGCGAACATGATCCTCTGTCGCTGCTTGGCTTTACCAGCTCTAAACGCGATCACATTCCCCATCGCATCGACTGAGAGAGAGTCGACACACCCTTTGAGCTCTCGTTTTACAATTTCAGCGATGGCGCCCTCACACCCGGGTACGCCTGCGGCCTCTGATAGCTCTTTTAGAAGTTCCATGCCTTTCCTGTATGACCTATTTCCTCATTTACCAGTCGAATCGGGATTCCCTCTAGAGATGCTCAACCAACATGTACTAGATTCATCGCTATCGGCTCTTGAATATCAGGGCCGGTAGTACCATCTAACTCTTTCAAGCTGATGTTTTATAGGGTGGCTTAATGAAACGCATCGTTCTCTTCGTACTTACGAACATCCTTGTGATGTTCACAATATCTATATTAGTGAACCTTCTGGGCTTGGGTAGGTATCTGACGGCTCAGGGTATTGATTATTACCAGTTGGCCGCGTTCTGCCTGGTCTGGGGTATGAGCGGCTCGCTCTTATCGTTAGCGATATCTCGCATCAGTGCCAAGTGGATGATGGGAGTTCAAGTGATAGATCGTATGCATCCGCAGGCCGGATGGGTAGTTTCGATGGTCGAAGATCTCTCTCGCAAGGCAGGCTTGCCGGTGACTCCGGAGGTAGGATTCTACGACAGTCCTGAAGTGAACGCCTTCGCAACCGGCCCTTCCAAACGCCGATCGCTAGTGGCTTTCTCCAGCGGACTCCTGCAATCTATGAATCGCAACGAGATCGAAGGGGTCGCCGCACACGAGATCGCCCACATCGCAAACGGTGACATGGTCACGATGACCCTACTGCAGGGCGTCGTGAACGCGTTCGTTATGTTCTTCGCTCGCATTATCGCATGGGCCCTTACCCAGAACTCGCGAGAGGAGAATCGCTACGCAACTCAACACCTCATCACCTTTGGACTCGAGATGGTGCTAGGCATTCTTGGAATGATCGTGGTGTGTGCATTCTCGCGTTGGCGTGAGTTTCGCGCTGACAGAGGAGGCGCTCAGTACGCTGGCAAAACCGACATGATCGCGGATCTGCAGCGATTGGCTTCAAACCAGCAACGCATCAGCAACGACCAGCCTGCTCTGGCAACGCTGAAGATATCCGGAGGTGTTGGGATGCTTTTCTCCA
>JBILFA010000117.1:0-11046 GCA_044351795.1 Bdellovibrionota bacterium
TAACTTTCACACGCTCGGCACTTAGGAGTTTGTTGTCTTCTACGGCGCAACTTGGCTCCGCCAAGATTGCGCTCGCCCAGCTATTCTCATTCATTTTTTCAAAAATGAATGAGGCTGGGTTTAAAAACCCAATCTCACCCTTGCCCCCGTCCTCCTTACCCAGTAACTTCCTGAGGTTATGCAATCCATCCTAGGCGTAGACCTAAGCTCTCAACCGTGCGAACTCACCGTCTCGAAAGTCTCGGGTACGGTAGTTGAGGTCGTTCAACGTCGAACGGTTGATTTGCCCTTGTTCGGAAACCAGAGAGCACTTCTGCATGAAGATTGCTCGCAGTTCTTTGGCGAGCCTGCTGTTGAAAAAGAACAGGAGATAGTGGATGTCCTTTCATCAGAGGAGGTTGCCCCTGGAGAGGAGCTTGATGTGGAGCACGAGCTTACTGTGCGGTCAGTCAAGTACACAGTTACCGCACTTCGAGATGCAATCAGTGAGCTCGAACCGACATGGACTTCCATTGCGGTAATAGTCCCTCCCTATGAACACCTAGCGCTCAACTTGAACCTCCCGTTCGGCGATGCGAAGAACCTCAACAAGATAGTCGATCTGGAGGTTCAGGATGTGGTGCCTTTCGAGCTCGATGAATTCCTCGTACAGCACGCTGCGCTCGGCCCGCTTGGCAAGATTTCTAGCGATCTGACAACTCCATCTAACTCACACGATGTGCACGTTGCGCTTCTTCCGACGCAGTACGTAAAAAACGTGCTCGTGATGTGTGGAAAAGCCGGGCTCGATCCTGCAGTGTTGACCGTTCCTTCGAGCGCTGCTGGAGCCGTGTTTCACATCGCAAAGGATTTTTTCCGAGGCAACGCGGCGCTCGTCCGGAACAGCGGCAAGGAGTATTCCATCACTCTGTTCGTCGACGGCAAGGTAAGAGCCGAACATGTGGTAGATTCGTCGAACCTTTTGGCAAGCGCTGCCGAAGGCGACGAAGTCGCTACCAGACCTGCATTTACCGCCCTCAAGTTGATGCTGGCAGCGACCGAGCGTCGGTACGGTGTACGGATAGAAACGATATACCTGCTGGGTGTAATCCCTGATCAGCTCCTTCTTCATCAGCTCATGGGTAGGCCGGTAGAGCCCCTGACTCTCAACGAAGTAGTCAAAACAGATGAGGCGTCAGTGGGGATCTCTGCACTAGGCGCATTCTTTGCTCAGGATGACTGTCCTGCAACGGCCCTTTCTAATTTTAGAACCAGGCAGTTTTCGTTTCGCCCGCGCTTCGCCGAGCTGCTTCGCGCACTCAAAGAAACTTCAGGCCACGTGCTGGCAGCTGTGGGGATGGTAGCAGTTGCAGTTGCGGGCGTGTACGGCGTGCGCGAGTACAATCTGTCACGGGCCGCAGAAAGTCTTATCGTCGAACTACAAACGGTCGTCACTGATTTCCCGACCCAGGCCGAGGACATCAGAGCGGCGCTCGTCACCGCAGAAACCAAGCTCTCTCAGGAGCTTGGAGTTCTCGGATCGCCAGCTAAGATTACTCCACTTGACGCCCTTATCGAGATAATTCGACTCATACCCGAGTCCACAGGAATTCAGATCCTATCGATCAAGGTTTCCGGTACCCGCGCGCAACTGTCGGGGATTGCCCCACAGCTCAGCGCCATCGAGGATTTGGAAAGAACGCTTCGTTCGAGCAAGAGCCTCTTCAGCAAAACCAGTGCCACACCTGGAACCGCGAGCGGCTCGCGCTTCCCCTTCAACATCGAATTGATACTGGCTCAATAGCATGGAAAAATCCCCCCTCTCTCTACAGGTGAGCAAGTACATCAGCGGTCGTACTCCGAGGGAATTGGCGATAGGCCTCACCGCGGCCGTGCTCCTCGGGTTGATGGCCCTGTATTCCTTCGCGATTGAACCAACGGCCGCCGCCTTTGATCGTCAAGCGGCAGCCTTCAAAGATCTCGAGAATACAAGGTCCGTTGCACCAAGCATCCTAGGACGGTATGCAAAGCTCGCCGCTCGTCGCAAGGAGCTCGAGCAGTTTTACGAAAAGGTCGACATCCGGGCGAATCCGCTCTCCCATCTCGAACGCTTACTGCGCGATGTCGCCAACGTGGCACCCGGTGCATACAACGTGTCGCCAAGGGAAGGTGTACAGCTTGGAGGAAAATACGCTCATAAGATATTCATCGTAAAGTTCGAGACAACGAGTCTTGAGAGCCTCACGAAATTCCTCAAAGCTCTCACCTCCGGCGAACAACCGATGCTCATCTCTCAAATCAACCTAGAAAAAAGACAGACGAGCGAAACGCTCTCGGTACAGCTCGAGGTCAGCGGCTTCGAGGCCGTAGCTAAATAGGGAGACCATCACATCATGCGTCGCTACCAAATCGTGCTAACAATAGTGGGATCTTTAGCAGTCGGGGTCTACTTGCTCTGGCCCTCCCTCATGCGTGTTGTGGTGCAGGAAGCCTTGCGTTCGGCTCAACGAGAAGGGGCACGTATTTCATGGGACGGATTGACGGTTAGCGGGTTTACGGTTTCCGTAGAATCGTTGGGTCTATGGCTACCCGGTCCGCCTCTCAGAGGAGGCTTTCGCCCTCCTATCAAGATCGACTTAGAACGGTCGCAAGCACAGCTGCGTCCATCCAGCCTCCTGGCATTCAATCCTAGCGTGGACTTTACGCTGCGCGCATATGGAGGCTCGATTGATGGTACGGTTACAGGACTCCGCACCTCGCCTCGTGTATCGGCAAGGTTTCAAGATGTTGACCTTGCCAAGCATGATCAATTGCGCGCTCTGGGACTCAGCTCAGCATTGGTTAGCGGTTCCCTCACAGAGTTTGAACAGGTCAGCAAGGACGCAATACGCGGTTCGTTTGACATATTTATACGCCGCATAGAGGTACCGCGCATACCCCCGGCGCTGAGCATCGTGAAGCTCCAACCGCTCAAAGACGGCGAGATCCATCTGCGCGGCATGATAGACCCCGACAACGTGAACCTGGATGAGGTTAAGATAGCTTCCTCGTACGGGTCCGCACAAGGAGCCTGTAGGGCTATCAATTTGCTGCAGCAAGGTAACGAATCCGCTGATGGGGAATTTCAGGTGACTATCGGGGATGCCCTTCACCCGGAGATCTCCCCCTTTCTGCCAATGCTCTCCAACAAGGTGCTCCAATCTGAGACCCGTCGTTTCACGGCGAAAATGAAAGGTATGTCTTGTAGTCGTAGTCAAAGGTCCTTAGGCGACCTTGCGCTCGGGGCGCTCTGTGTCCGATTTATGCCTGTTAAGGAAGCCCCCTATTCGTCACGTCATCTTTTGCCCCCCTGAAGACCCGGTCTTATGAGGTAAGTTGTTTCTTTGTCTCCGCATTTCGCGAGTTCACTCTCTGGTCGGGCCATCGGGTCGGCTCTTCTCAGGTGATAATGCGGGCTTGCCTCTAAGGGTGAAAGAGCGGGATGATTGGGAGGATTGTGGGGCTACTTCTTGGATCTGTCGTATGGAAACCGTTATCCTAATCTTATGTGGACTACTCTCTTTGCTGGCAGTGGGTGGATCGATATTCGCGGCTAAGAAGTTCGGCGGCGGTGCGACCAAGGAGCAGATCGAAATACTCAAGGCGGAGGCCGCCCAGTTAGACTCCATCATCTCCTCTGTCACGGCCTCTAGCGAGGGGCGATTCTCAAAAGCTCAGCTTAGCCGGTTGGTTGAGGAAGCAGAGCAGTTCGTCCAAGGGCTTGAGGCTCAAAAACAGCTCATCAAGGAGCTTGAAGCAAGACTGGACCAGGCACAAAAAGAAGTAGAGGTGAAGGAAGGCGAGCAGCAGGAGATGAAGTCCTCCAAGGAGGAGGACGAGAAGCGTCTCTTGGAGATCACCACTGCATACGATTCTTACTCCAGTCAGTCAGTTTCATTGGAGCACCAGTTGGCCGCGTCTCTGAAGAATCTCGATACGATGCTGGTAGAGGTTCCAATGACAGCGGACCAAAAAGCCGTATTTCAGGAGCTTTCCAGCACGATGACGAACGCCAGCTCGCGGTTACGAGATCTATTCGTCGATTACCAGGCAGTACACGAACGCCTCGAGGGTCTTAAGAGTCAACACACAGACCTTGAAGAGGAGTACACAAAGCTTGTGGAGCAACAGCTCAGTATGTAACGCTTTTTATCAAAGCATGTCCTCGAGCACCTTGCCGAGTTGTTCGAGCGACGCCTGGCGCACCGAATCGTCCACAATCTTGAAGACATCACGCATAACGAAAAACTTCCTGCCGCACATCGGACTTCACGAAAATATCAGCTTTCCCCGGGTCGAGGCCTAACGCAATGTAATCTGCGACTACGGCTGAGTTAAAAATTGTAGCCTCTTTTGCTTCGTGCGTCGTGAAAAGGTGAAGGTCTGCTACAAACACCAGCGGTCGAAAACCACGTTGTAGAAGATCCGTCGTTGGCTTCACGGCACCAAGATAATTCGCAACAGTAAGATTCCCGGTGGGGCGAATGCCCGTGAAGACCTCTGTAGCGTATTGAGGAGAAACGGTAATTTTTTTCATTTGTCTGCGGTCATCGCGGGGTTCGGAGCTATGATTCAAAGGAAGACTCAAAGCTATAGAGCACGCCTTCGCTGAACGAGTCCTCGCTCAACTCCACAAGCAAGAGCTTATTACCGATGATGACGTAGCTTCGACAAGCTCAGCCGAGCAGCGCAGATCCTCTCGCAGGACCACACGGGCTTTGGCGTCCCTGTCCCGCCGTAGGCTTGCCGGAGGCGGATGGATGGGAGACCCCTTCCATGACAAAGACAGCCAGCAGTTCGTCGCACGCTACATCCTCCTCCGCACAAGGCTACGGCGGACAGGTCGAGCGCGTTCCCCTATCTCTCGAGAAGCTCTCGATACAGGACGATATTGTGACCTACACCACCAAGGACGGCGCAGCTCATGCCTGTCCCCCGTAGCCTTGTGCGGAGGGGGAAGTTCGATGCGCTAGAGTTTCTAGCTCTTCTCTCTACCCAGGTGCCGAAACCCTATGAGTCTCTGACTAGATATTATGGACGTTATTCCTGTAGGCGTAGAGGCGAGCGAGCTAAGCTCTCCCCTCCTCCACCTGAGGAGCAAGAAAGTGATTACAGGCAAAAGTTCCGTAAGAGTAATTCGGCCGCGTGCACTACAGGCCACAGGAGTTCGCAAAGAGTACTTGGGCCGCCTGCATAAAGCGCATTTGCGAGATAGATCCGCTCGAGTGCCCCAACTGTAAAGCACAGATGAGAATTATCGCCTTCATTCAAGACGAGCACTCAATTAAAGACATCATCAAGTCCCAAGACCTCGGCTTGAGCCTTCGGCGTGAGCTCAGTCGAACGCTCGGCCGAACGGCATCCCGGATTTTCAAGCTCTACCTCCAATCCCAAAATTCATCGACACCCAAGAGGCTCTCGATGAACTCCCCTGCTACGACTCTTTTGAACCACTTGTGGTGAGCAACATCGAACCAGCGCCTGATGACTTCTAAAACCCGCTTCCTTCGTGACGGAGCAGCAGATGTGTATCTTCCGGCAGCCTTGTTGAGCGCGGTGTAGCCCCTCCGGGCCCCTCAAACTGCGAATACTGGCAGGAAATCCTCGGCCGCTCACTACTGCGCTCTTGAAAGTGCCAGCTCTCGCAATTCCGTCCCGTCTAAAACTCTCCTACCCTCGAGAGCTACCAATAAACGAATCATCGGACGCGAGAAGCTCGTCAATCAGGTCCTGGACATCACCTATCATCCAAAACGCTGCGGACGCCGCATGTGGTGCCTCTCGGAAAAGAG
Source organism: Bdellovibrionota bacterium (assembly GCA_044351795.1). GTDB lineage: Bacteria > Bdellovibrionota_C > UBA2361 > UBA2361 > OMII01 > OMII01. Next base: position 5,811 of record JBILFA010000117.1, read on the forward strand.
AAGCGTAAGAGTCACCTTTATAAAATTCTTCAAGGAGCTCATGCACAGAGCACGAGCAGTTCGGCAGAGGTGGAAGATGGGGATCTTACTGTTTCCTATCCTCCTGGGTTGTACCCTCCATCCATGCCGAAGCTTGCTGATGTCCTAGGCTACTAAGCTCCTGCCCCACACGACTTTTGCGATCTCCGATTCGCGGGGTACACGTGTATCTGGAATCTGCTCTGGGCTGATTTTTATTCTTAGTTGTCTGGTTTCTCGGACAGTTCCCCTGGGAACTTTGACGTACGAGTTTCACCCGTCGACTGCACTAGCCCCGGTACAGAGAGAAAACGGGCTTGCACAATGCGGATGACTCTCAATGCAAGCCACTGTCCTTTTTCAAGGTAGGGATTAGGTTAGTTGAATCCGCCTCGTGTAACTCGTAAGGTCATCAAAAATTGTGTTCACACTCTTATCGCTCAGTGGCGATGGATCTTTCCACTTAATTTGCAAGTGACGCTCTAGTAGCTCGGCCATGATCTCACGACAGTCAATCTTAACCGTGAGGGCTCGACTGCCCTCAGTTCCTTCAAAGGTCCTCAAATCCCACGGGTCTAATCCTGATTGATTGATCCTTTGACCCATAACCATCATAGCGCCCCCGCGGCCATGGTCCGTGCCGAGCGATAGGTTCGCTACAGCGGTTCGTCCAAACTCGGTGCCCACAACAACTACCGTCTCTTGTGACGCTTGATTATAGAGGAGATTGAGTCCCTGCGCGAGAGTTTGGACCATCCTGTAAAACTCTGAGTTTGGATCCTTAGGGCGTTGTGCATTGTGATGATCCCAGCCGGGAAAATCGATCGTCATAATGGCAGGATTAGACTCGGCATTTGTTAACCGGGCCGCAAGTGAGCACGCCTTGCCGAAGGCAGACGTGGCATCTGATGTATAACCCTCTAAGTCACTCTGCAACTGTTGATAAACGGATTGAGCGTCTGTGGCGAGTTTGCACAGTTTAACACTTTCACAATTCACATCACCGAACCGAAAATACTCCAACCGTTCAATCAAGTTCATTCCGTGAAGTAGGGCTCCATTGGCGTTATATTTAGCCGCCCAGGCTCTACCGGACACAGATAGCGGACCTTTGACATCCTCAGGAGAACTAAGCAAAGCGACATCTGCTCCATTAAGACTTCTCGGCGCTACACTTCCGATAGCGATCGGTCTGCGCCCTTCCAAAAACGAGCCGGCTCGTGCCAGATATCCTGTACCGTATCGATTCTTGTTGGAACCAGAATCGCTGAGGTCCTGCTGATCGAAGTGGGAGCGGCTGGGGTGTAGCGAACCTGTATGTAAAAACAACGCCAGCTTGTTACTGTCAAGCACCGGCTTCAAATCCGCAAAACCGGGATGGAAATATACCGGGTAATCTGAAATCTCTAGAGGGCGCACGGCCGCGTTATCCTTATAGTCTCCAAATTGACATCCCGCAGAACCGAAGAGAAATGTATTAGCCATGTTGGTGGTAAGACTGCCACGAAGATCATACAGGGGATGACTTTGATACCCTTGCCCAACTGGACAAACTATATTCAATTTCGGCGGAAAAAGACTCAAAACGTCAGCGCCACCACGAAGAAAGATGTAGATCAACTTTTCCCTCCGGCTATCGAGAGCAAAAGAAGGAATCGAGTAGAGATTCAATCCCAGAGCTCCCGTTGCCGCCAGCGAGTATCGAAGAAAGTCACGACGTTTCATAGTTACTTATCCCTTTGCTACTTGGATAGAAATGTACGCGATGCAATAATCGAGGTAAGTCCGGACTTTACACAACTTGGTCCATATATACCGTCGATCTTCTGCCACACCATTTGCTTATTGGCGCCCCAGAGATACTGATTATCGTTGCGCCAAATATAGGAAGGATCTCTTGATAACATCGCTTCAGTCCGGGTGTTTATTCGCCATGCATCGGACCTCACGTCTCCATATCCAAGCTGCTCTCGGAGAAACTCATGTCGCTTCACGCCATCTGGTTTAGCTCGGCAACTCGCCTCAGTGCTACCTAAGAGAGTTCCGTTCGTAGCGATTCCCATCATTGGCACGTACATCTCTCTTCGAACCTGCTGCGTAGTGGGGTTCGCGGACGTGGACGTGGATTCGAGGAAGTTTGCCAACCTAAACGACGCGGTAATCCATCGCACGAGATACCCCTGGCTCATCCAGCCGCTTAATTCGTTGTACCCTGTAGGGGTCATCCACTTTCTGTACGGAAGTCCAAGGTAGCTCATTTCATAACTCAGACGGCTTCCAAGCCCCACAATATCTGGATTCGTTTGGAGATTGTTGCTAGTAACTCCGGAGGCTCTCACCGCTGAAATAACGAGATCGTTTGGATTCTTATTCCACCGATTGTAATTTGTGGCGGCCCAAGTTTCCGGACTTGTTAAGAGTGCCCTGTACAAAGCTCTCAAGTCACCATCCCGTCCCCACGCCGCGATACACCGACTCACAACGGCCGTCTGCTGCACCTCTATGACGGACTCATCAGTTCTAGTCTTTGGATCATCATTAACTCCCGTCGGTACATGATTCGGCGCTACGAATCGCCCCACCAGTTTCGTGCAGATGTTAATCTTCGTTCTTTCATGATTCGCCAGGAACCGCAGGTAATTATCCAACTGCGATGATATAGCGACCCCCTCGCAGTCAAGAAGATTTTAATAGCCTGCTTCTACCAGTCGACTCTTTGTGTCAATTGCAGCCTGTGCATTGTAACTCGTATTAACGCCTTTTCCTTTCATCATCCGGCATTCTGGGTCAGTCACTGATACTGCCTTTAGCTTTTCGCGTGTGCACGTCCGATGTTCGGCATGCGCAGCATTGATGCGGTCTGCTAGCGCTTTCTTGTTCTGCATCTCAGGGAGCAGTGTGCTCTCACCGTCATCGCCTCCGTAATGGTTGTCCTCTTCTTTCTCAGCTTCGATATCGGTTCGTAGTGAGTGCTGTTCGATGATGTACGAGCGAGCAAGATTCTTTGCTGAGCTTGATCGGTCAGCTGAATCAGATTATAGCATTGCTTAGCCAAGGCGAGTCTTTTTTTGAGGCAGCGTCACTTGCGCCGATAAGGGCAGCGCTAGGGGCGAACAATCGATTTATTGATGAGGCTCTCGAAAACAGCGCTATCCCTAAGAGGACAGTGGTGTGGGATGCTCCTTTAACTCTGGTCTCCCGGAGTGGCGAGAAGCCCGAACATCCCTTCTAAAATACGAATCAACTTCTCTCCGCCAATCGGCCCGGCAGCGATAACTTCATCTGAGGTCGGCACCGATCCTCCGATCCCCGCTGCCAAGTTGGTAACATTTGAGACACCAAGCATCCGGATATCTTCGAAACGGGGATTTGTGCGAAGTTGTGCAAGGGCGTAAGCCTCAGGTGCGGTAGACATGCCTACTGTAATAAGTGCGTTTTTATGGTCATCGGTTAGTAAAGCGGCCCTTCTTTGTCGCAACATCTCTGCAATTTCGTTCTCCTCCTCATACCTAGGCCCAGGCATAAACCTGTATACGCCTGAATGGACTCGGATGCCCGCGTGATTGGCGATCTCTTGAAATCGTGCGCGTAAGTGGGGACAGTAGATCTGATTAACGGGATAAAATTTTTGACCAAGGGTATCCCCTATATCAGCATCGTACAAACCCATACTGGGGGAATGATTTTGAGCTCCACTGTGACCAGTCATGAGCGCTAGATCTCCCACTTTCATTGAAGGATCTAACCCTCCGGCTGCATTAGTAAGAACGAAGGTTCTAATCCCTGCCACTGCCTGTGCCCTCACTAAAAGGGCGGCAACTGCCGGAGACCAATTTTCATAGCAGTGCAAACGACCGGATTGGAGGAGGACTGCTCTTCCATCGAGCACACCAAGGATAAATTTTCCAGCATGTCCATCAGCGGAGGGAGATGGAAGGTAGCAGTTAGTGAAGGAACATTCACTTACTCTTTCTACTCTATCTGCTAGCTCGGAAAGACCTGTTCCCAAAACAATCGATACCATAGGTGTAGGCATGTTTCTAAGCGTCAGGGATTCCCGCATCCAATGAGCGAGCGTCTCAGCTGCATTTCTAAGGATTTCGCAGTAAAGCTTTCTGTACTCTTCGCCTGGCAAAAGCGAAGGGGTGTTGATCGCTTGAAGTGGCGATATCTGAAGAGATACCGAGGTCTTTTGTTCGTGCATGATGCTGTAACTTTAAATGTTTCAGGCACGGTATCACACGAAACTCAAAGCCCGTAAGAGTGGCGGCTAAAAGAGGATAGTGGTTTGAGTTAGAATTAGATCGGTCTGAAACGTGAAACGTGGGTCTGTAACCTAAATTGTGTATGGGAAGGTAAGGAGCCGTCCCGACGGGGGCCCGATCAAAGGGGCCCGTGGAGGGAGGGACGGCGGATCCGGAACCCTTGATGCTGATCGGTAGACGTTCGAAGAACTATCGCCCAGATGGGAGCAGTTGTGGGCATCAACTCTTTGGAAGCAATAGGAAAAGATCTTCCGCTTACTTCGTGCGGAGTATGAGAGAAATAGTGCGGTGTAACAACTTTTCGGTCGCGGCACTACTTCACTTTTCGTGCTACCCAGGTGTACGTAAGATGCGAAGGCTCTCCATTGTAGATAATAGCTACATCACTACGCCCGTGTAGTGTTGACGTCTCCTCGTGCAACACCGCAGTGGATGAGACCACCGTCTTCCTGCTCGCTCCATCAGGAGCAATTTCAAAGGAGATCTTCACAGTTCCGTCATCGGACTTCTCTCTCTTGCCGTCGAATCGTACGATATCAAGTTGACTCTTGGTCGCTTCAAGGCGGCTGTACGGTGTCTCCACGTACGAGTGCCCAGAGATCTTTCCATCGCCTGAGTCAGAGAAGGTGAGATATCCCTGCGGTTTCAGGCTTCCGTGCTCCTTGAACTTCGGATCGTCGGTCTCCCACAACCATAGGCCGCGCAAGATGGACGCAACCGGTTGAGAGGGAGTGTCGGTCGAAGTTGGCACAGATTCTACCCGTTGATCGGGTAGAGCTTTGGTATTCATAGCCGAGGTAGCGATAAGTTTGTTGATTACGTCCTGCTTGCTCTCTCCTCCCTCGGTAAACCAATCGATAGAGGCACCAGGTATGGCGCGACCATCTACGATCCGTTCAAATCCCCGAGAGGCCAGAACATCGCCCGATGTCACATCTTTCTTGAGATCGTCG
>JBILFA010000214.1:0-2773 GCA_044351795.1 Bdellovibrionota bacterium
CCGATAGGGGTCTAACCTCTCCTGGCTGAGATACCGCATCACGGTTTTCGTCAAACCAGAGGGCGAGCGGCGACAGCTCATCGCCTGCGATCTTTCCATCGCGGTTTGCATCAAGGGTAGCAAGCGCTTCAAATCCGTTTTCCCACTCACCACCTCCCGGCTTACCTCCAAAGCTCCTGGAGCCGAAGAGTTGTTCCGCCGAAGTGATAGTGCCGGTGTGCTCAGGATCACGCACGAGGAGAGGTCTCTCCTTGGAAGCCTTCCAGTTTACCCACTGCTTCATAGAATCCGAGAAGATTGGAAATCGAGCTATCGCAAGCTCTTGACTCACGCCTTGCGCGCTCTCATTCCAAACCAGGGAGATCGGCGACCCTCTCCATCCCCAAATCGCAGAGGAGCACATCGTGCCAGTGGGGTTGGAGATCGCTTTACAATCTCGGTCGAAATATACCGTTCCAATGTTGCACAATCCGAGGTCGGTGCGGAACTGACTGCAGGTTCCATTGATAGAGGTGTCACGCCCCGGGATTTTGTCTGACACATAAAAGTCTGGGTAGTATCTGAGTACATGGTTAAGCCCAAGATACCACCAGGCGTCCCCCAGAAGATACATCGCGACACAGTCATCAAAGGAATCTTGGTGACTTATCCCAGTGCAGTGCTCCTTCGCGGCTGTAATCTTACTTTCAATACAGCTCCTGTCAGAGCCTGATGTGAATTGGAGAAGCGATCCTTGCCCCATGTGACCCTCATAATTAAACGTTACTTGGTGGAAGTTGCACTCTGGAACTGGAGTGGGAGTTATTGTCGGTGTTCGGGTAGCCGTTTGTGTCGGCGTTGCAGTAGGAGTCGGAGTTTGAGTCGCCGTCGCCGTAGGAGTTGCTGTTCGAGTCGGCGTGGCACTGCGAGTAGGCGTTCGAGTCGCTGTCCGAGTCGGCGTAGCAGTGCGAGTCGGAGTTTGAGTCGCCGTCGCCGTAGGAGTTGCTGTTCGAGTCGGCGTGGCACTGCGAGTAGGCGTTCGAGTTGCTGTCCGAGTCGGCGTAGCAGTGCGAGTCGGGGTCACCGCTGCGCCTGGCGTTGTGTAGGAAGACTCTTGATCTGCGTGACTTTCGGGACTCTGCGCCCTAGGCACCCCGTACGCCAAAGCTGTGACAAGAGCGAACACACCGGTAGAGAGCAGTGCCGGTATAGCAGCAAATCCGATTCGCCTTAGTCTACTTCCCATGTACTTGTCTTTCGCCCGCGATATCTATTTTGCGACGCCCTCACGATGCCCATCACGAACACGCACGAGCAACCAAGCATGAAGCTGATCGCTACTTTCATAACAGCTGCTCAGGCCCGGCTCTTCCGGGAACCTAACATACCCTCGGCGGTTTATCGGGAGTCCCTCGAAATGCTCCTCACATGAGGGTATCGGCAGAAACAAGCAAGGACTTTACTGAACATCTTGCTTCATATGGGTGTTCAGAGCTGTCTTCCACAACACGCACTTCTTATCGCCTTCTCTCCGGCGGTGAGTTTGTCGAACCGTGCAAGCGCCGTGGGGTCTGCCCCTCATGTGGGGCAAAGCGCGCTGTGAAGTTTGCAGAACACATCTACAACGAGGTTATTGACGATATCCCCCCATCGCCACAATGTCTTTACAATCCCTATACGCCTACGTGTATTCTTTAACAGGCTGCGGAAAAATGGCTTCGTAGCGAGAAATTCGAGGTTTTGGTGATGGTCGAAGATGAGAGCGTGAAAAACCCGCCGGTGCATCCGCTGCGATACATTGAGGATTTTTTCTCGCTCTCATCTTCGGCTAGCGCCGAAAGATCGGATTTCGCAGCAGAAGAGCATTTTTCCGCAGCCTGTTAAGTACGACCGCGAGCTTAACTCTATCCTCTTTAAGGCGGCCTGGGGCGTCTTAGTCCAAGTACTCGGTATCGATGAGCGTGAGCTGGCTCCTATCTTTACAATACAAACGGCAGGCGAGTCGCTGAATTTCCATCCTCACCTTCACTGAATACTAGCCGACGGCTACTGGAAGGGCGGTGTATTCACACGGTTCCCAGAGATTGATATCTCTGCCCTTATTCAAGCCTTTGCTGAGCGGGTTCTCGCTCTGCTCCACAAACAAGAACTCATTTCGACGACGTTGTGGCACAGATCTTGTCGCAAAATCATACAGGCTTTTTAGTATGGATGAGTGACACCTTTCACGATGATGAGAGCGCGCGATTTGCAGCTCGCTCCATAGAACGAGCTCCCCTCTCCCTTGAAAAACTATCAATGCAGGACGACATCGTCAGCTACACCACCAAGAGAAGGGGTAACCCATGAATTCGATGCTCTAGAATTTCTGGCTCTTCTCTCCTGCCAGGTGCCAGCTCCCTATAAGTCTCTGACTAGATATTATGGACGTTATTCCTGTAGGCGCCGCAGTGAACGCGCAAAGCTCGCTCCTCTTGATCAAACAGAGACAGTGGACCCTTGAATATCCAATCCAATGAACACCTGCTTCCCTTCGTAACTGGTTATTTTCATATCCCTCTCCTCTCAAAGTAATGTTTGACGCCAATCACTTCGATTACTTACGGACCGAGAGGGATTCTTTTAGGGGTCTACATAGTAACTAGCGATCGGATACACCTGCGGTTTGGTCTTGAATCTGAGAATGCCAATCAGCCACCGGTAGCTGAGAGATCATCAGACAGGACGCTTTACGATATCGGTCATCAAAGAGGTCCAGGAACTCCCGAGCGTGGGATGGCGCAAGCGGCTCTCG
>JBILFA010000174.1:0-5077 GCA_044351795.1 Bdellovibrionota bacterium
TAGCTATTGGTGCGCAGCTTTTTGGTTAAGTAACGCTGAGGCGCGGAAGACGCGGAGGGCGCAGCCGAGTGTTACGAGTATCGGTCGGCTACTCAAGTCGGCTGCTCTCGTGCACTAGCTCCTATGAGTATCGTAGCAATGCCCATCCTGCGGTCTCTGCGTTTTCCGCGCCTTCGCGTTACTTAACCAAACTATTCGCACACGGAAGAACTTGGTTGCTTACCGAACGAGGCATAGTGAGCATCCTCTGGAGCACGCAAGCGTCGACGGGACCGTCGCCCATCTCCCAATCGTTGCTCTCACGATCCTAGTCTGACGTCGGGCCCTGCGGATCGCCGAACGCGCGATGCTTGAGTCTCCTTGCGAGGGGGGCAACCTTCATCGTCAGCGCATGCGCCAGGCGTCCTTTGACGCTCGGACGAAAGATATACCAATTCGCATGTTCGCGTTCGTGAGTAGCCCAGACCCGCTTCCACTCCATCTGCGGACCCAGAAAATCCAACTCCTGTAACCCTCGCCGGACAAGGTCCACAAGCACATGATGCACGAGAAGGAGTCCAGGGGAGTGCTTTTTATGGCGCTCGTCGTATGCGACCTTCGGCGTGTAGTACACACCGCTCATCTCGAGTCCGAAGTGCATTGCAACAAGGGTTGTGCCAAAAGTGAGTGAGTAGAGCGAAAGGTAGCCGCGTGATGCGGCCCCCTGAGCGATACGTGTGTAGAAATCGACTCGCTTTGAGTCGCACGCGATAGCCGAGCCATTCTCTCCCTTCCAACCGGACGCCTCAAGTTTGTAGAATTTTTCGAGCTCCGCCTGATCGGCGATAGTGGTGAGCTTGAGTTCCATCGGCCCGAGCTCCGCTTCCAACTTTCGCTGCTTGGCTTTCAAGCGATGCCTTGTTCCTTTAAAGGCCTGTGGACAGTTTGCAAAGGGATCTGCTTTGTCAGAGGGCAGAGGAACATAGGGACTTCGACGAGTCGGCCAACGTCCTATGAGGTATCCATCAGCTTTCGCAAGCTCTGCAAGATCTTCAAACGCGCTCAAGGTCGGCACGTCGAATACCTCTATCACGTCCCACCAACGATCCGTTACCAAAGATCTCCACGTTTGCTGCACTACCTCGGTCCGATCCGATTCTCTATGGATCAGGTTGAAACGGCAGGAATGAATATTCGACAAGCTTCGAAGCGTTCGGGCCGGAAAGCGCCCGAAAAAGCTCGACGACTTGGTGAGCGGCAGCACACCATTGACGCGACCGGAGGGATCGCTCACCGACACGACATAGGGTTTAGCAGCTGGCTCGAAAGCGCTTGTATATGCCTCGAACCACTCAGGCTGAAAGAAGGGCTGGGCACAGGGGCCGGAGTTGGTGAGTTCAAGCCAACCAGCCGACTGTACTGTTAAGCCGTTAGAGACTGCTCTGATGGATGTGCTCGCCGCGGATTTCATAAGAAAGGTAGGCTAGAACAGGTGTGGTCGCTATCCGCATGCTGCTCGTCACCTATTCTCTCTCTTGGCTTTATCCTATTAAGGCAGTACAGGAGATTAATCAGGTTGCGTCTGAGGACACCCTTGCGTAGCGTGAGCACCATGAAGGATGAGCTCAACCGAAGATTTGCGATCACCAACCATATCAGTTTCGAAGAAGGGGCGGGGGGGCTGCCTCGGGCGTGTCTTGTTTCGAAGAGCGGGAGCACTGCAGAGATCTATCTGTACGGAGCGACTGTTACATCATGGGCAGTTCCCGATTTCGGAGAACTCCTGTTTCTCAGTCGGCGAGCGGATCTCACGGGAGGCTCTGCAATCAGGGGCGGAATACCGATCATTTTTCCACAGTTTTCAAAAGGAAATAACTCGCTACCATCGCACGGGTTTGCGCGTATCTCCAATTGGCACGTCGTGTCCACCTCGATATCAAGCGAAGGTGAGGTTTCGCTCACCCTCGGACTTTCGGATAGTGAGGCACTGAGAGCTGTATGGCCACATCCGTTTCGTGCCGAGCTATCGGTAACGCTTGGCAAGACGCTTGGAATGACGTTTAGCTGCACGAACACGGGCAGCACCGAGATTTCGTTCCACATGGCCTACCACACCTACTTTTCCGTTGATGATATCAGCACGTGCTCGGTATCGGGCTTGAAGGGGCTCCGCTACCTCGACACTACCAACCAGCGCACTGAGCACCTGGAGGAGGGGGAGGCTATCCGCTTTTCCGGCGAGATTGACCGCATCTACCGGGAAGCGCCCACGCTCGTAAGTCTCAACGCACCGGCACGAGGTCTTTCGATCAGTATCGAGAAGGAGGGGCTATCAGACGCCGTCGTGTGGAACCCATCGGTAGAGCGGTCGAGGGCGATAGCGGATCTTGATGACGGTGACTACCGATCCTTTGTGTGCGTGGAGGCCGGTACCGTGGTGAGTCCGATTGTGCTTGCGTCGGGCGAATCATGGCAGGGAAGCCAGATTCTACGCATTTCTCGTTAGAAATAGAGGCAGCACGCCAGATACCTGTGTTCCCCGATTAAATGAGGATCACGCTCTTAACGAAGCCATCCTAGCAAGGGGTAACAAGGCGCATTGTTGTTCGGGATCCCCTGTTGTTAGTACTCGACGTATCTCATCCTGTTATTCGCGGAGGCGATATGTTCCCATTATCCGAGCCCCCTCGTTTCAAAAATCTGGGTCAGGAGATTCTGTTGTGGAGTATCATCCCAGTAGTGTTCTACTCCGTTGCTTGGAATCTCGATGTGCCGTTTGAAAACGTATCGAGAGATGCTGCGGACCTTTATAATTTCCATCCTCTCATAGGAGTCCTGTCGAATATTGGGTTACTGCTTTGGACGGCAAGCGCTGCTATACTCTTTTTCTCTGCCCATCTAATCAAAGACGTACCCGAAGCGCGAGAAGAGCGAGCCACACTGAAACGTTTTGGAGTCCTATCCTCGATTCTACTTGTTGACGATCTGTTCCTCATCCATGAACAGGTGGCACCACGGAACCTCAAGATCAGTGAGAAGCTCACGTACATGATCTATGGCGCCGCTTTCCTCGGCTTTCTTTGGCGAAGCCGAGCTGTTCTCTTACGCTCTCATATCGAGGTGCTGGTTGCGGCCCTCGCATCCTTTGCTCTTTCGGTTGGGCTAGATGTCCTCCCGAATTGGCTACCTCAGTATCACTATGCGCTGGAAGATTCGCCGAAGTTCGTAGGGATCGGTTTGTGGACAGCTTTCTTTGTTAGACTAAGTCGGCAGTCTATCGCGAATGCACTTGGGCGATCCCTTGACACTTCATGATATCCAAGATGGTGTGAGCGTGTTGGATCAACGCGATGGTTTGCATCGCTCACGACGTCGTAGAGTTCCTTGACGATCTTTGCGGCCTCAATCTATCACAAGAATTCCCGCAGATCTGTCGTTACGTTGATGGAATCGGGAGCCTTCCTAAAGCGCCACGATTCGATCAGTTTACGACTGATCGCCCGAGTAGTATCGGCCCAGATACGTTGCGCGTGCGGCTCCCCTCTGAGATAGTGCTGACCCTGTAGTTCTGGTGTTCCCGCGATATGTTGGATAGGCGAAATTTTCTCGAATTATTCCGTTTGGTCCCCAGGCACTCCGGTCAGGAAGGCTCGGCTCAGGACGATGGGCGGATTTCAGCGCCGACAGAGGGGAGTGCGGGGGCTAGCGTTACCAAGAGTGACTCGCTGGCGGACGTGACTCTGAGCCGCCGAAACTTCGAGCTCGTAGCAGGGATGTTTTGCGCCGGCGCCAGTGTGGCTAATCCTTCCGCACTCGGGGTGATTCGATCGGTGCCGATTGCGCTTGAGTCCTGTGATCCGGTTCGTCTATCAACCCTCATCTGGAGCTGGGATTCGTTTCAATTGCCGAGTCACGATTTCAATCACCTCCCCGAAGAAGTGCCGTCGTGCGAGCAGTTAGAGCAGCAGCGTTCATTTGTGGCGAGGTTGCGCACGACACTAGAGCGGAACGGCTTCGATATCCCTCGCGATCCACGCGCACTCCTGCTTAATCCTGGGGCGTTGGATGCCGTGTGCAGATCGTTGCTCATCGATGAGCACCTGGAAATCGCCGAACAAATGGTCGGCTCTGACGAAGCGGCTCAGGCAGTGAGGAACTTTCGAGTCGTTCGACGGGATTCCGTTGTAGTGATTGACGACGTGGGGCCAAGCTGTCGAGACGATTTGTGGAGTGAGCCTGATTTCGAATCACCGGTAGGGAAGAGCGCTATTCGAGGCGGCGGATGCGATTCGCTAGCCGAAAGATTTCTTGATGCCTTGGATCCGCTCGCTTTCCCTCGGAATCCGGAGTTTTACTGGTACAAGGATGAGCGGGAGCTCGGTGGTGATTTAGCAGGTGGTTACCCCGACCTTCGTCGTGCGGGGATTGAGGCGCTACAGTCAGGCAAGCCCGAGCGGACGGTATTACGGGAGATCGCTCGTATAGCTTTCGAAAGGCACGTACGCCTGCTGAAGGAGTTCTTGGTAGCGAATCCCGAGGAGGTATCCGTGCTGTGCAAGTCGTACCACCAAGTGATTTCACGTCACGACAGTACTGAGCCGGATGAGCGGGAAGCACGGCACGAGCAGGTGGCCTTCGCTCCAAAGAGATTCAGCGCTAACCCCAGCCCAGAGGGAGAGCACCCAATCTTGAGAGAGTATTACCGCACCAGGCTTACTATACGTCATCCGCATTTATAGAATCTTTGAAAGTTTTGCTCCCAATCTCCTGCCTCCTTGCTCGTAACAACCAGGCGTTCACTCGATCAATAGCGGCATTTGCCTTTTCAAGCCGACTTCCGGCGTGATAAACGCCTTCCATCTAGATATCGCTCACGACGTCGTAGAGTTCCTTGGCGATCTTTGCGGCCTCGATCCGTATCTCCCTGACCGCAGTGATCTCCCACAATTGCTCTCGTTGTAGTGGCCCGAGGATCTTGAAGCGTTGCTTTGCAGCGTGAGAGAGAGAGCTCTCGGACATATCGATTCCAAGCCCAAGAGCTCCGGCCTGAATGATGCCTCGTCGTACCAGATTACGGATGAGCGGTGTTTCGACCTTA
>JBILFA010000027.1:0-33311 GCA_044351795.1 Bdellovibrionota bacterium
CTCGGGTCCGGCACAGATAAAAGCGATATCGAAAACGTCCCGACTGGTTCGTCCCTCATGAAGATACTCTATCTCGATCGCATCGTGCTCTCTCTTTGCTGACAGGAGGCGCCCGGCAACCAGAGAAAGCCGCTGCTTCTGTCGTAAATCGTTCACTAGTGCAGCGTGTGTCTCAGGTATCCTGTGTCGGTGTACCTCCCACAACGGGCGCAGGTGTCGCAGGAAGCGCCTCTTACTCGCTATGGGCATGTCGTGCCATATCCGCTGCAGATGAGGGCGCATGGCGTTAATGATCGGTTGCGACGAGCCGAGTCGCTTGGCTTCTTCCCGAAAAGCTTTAACAAAGGTGGACAAAGTCGAGGTTTGTAAGCAATCGGGTGAGGAGAAAAGGGGCGCGACCTTCGCGCTCTGCATGGTACCGAGCGGTTCATGGGGTAGGGGAAGGCGCGCGTGTCGCGAGAGCATCACGTATCTTCCTTTGAAGCCGCGCCCCTCCGCTTCAAGGATACAATCCACGGCCGTAAGGCCCGTGCCGACCACGAGCAGACTCTGTTTGCCTTCGATCTCTTCGTAGCTCTCTTCTTTGTAGGGATCGTTGAACACAGAGGAGATCGCTATTCCACTGATCGTTGTGCGTTGAATATTTCCCAGGGCCAAGATACAGGCGTCTGCATGTAGAGAAAGATGCTGAGCTAATTCAACGCAGAACTGACGTGCCTCATCGTCGAAGGTAAGGTCGATTACCACATCGCGAACAACCCTAAGGGTCGCCCTGGTGGACTCCTCTTGAGTCTTGCAAAGCAGAGCTTGAAGATACGACCCGTAAAGGTGTCGGGAGGCGAATTGATCCGGCGGAAGCCCCGGCTCGTCGTTTCGTGCCCAGGTCAGGAACCCTTCAGGCTCCTCCGGGAGCGCCCCCATGGCGTTGATCGGTACGTTTAATTTACACCGGCCGCTTGGGACGGTGTATGCCAACCCCCGTGCAACCTGTGGTCGTGGCTCAACGAGAATAATCTCGAGCGCACTACTCGAGGCGGCCTTAAGGAGGTTCAAGGCAGCCAATGTTCCACTGCACCCTCCTCCGATAATAACGATCGAACGTCTCATAGCTGAATGTGATAGCACCCACTACCGCTCGCACAAGCGGTAATTGAAGGGTAGTCTGCAAAAAACGTATCTTTCTCGTTAAATATACGCATGGAGGTAAGTGGTGGCGAGTAACAGTGCAGGGTGACAAGATCCTGGGCAGGCGCTGCGAAATTGGCTACCAGATGGGCGTCTGAATCCTCACTTACCGTAACGTCGCCTGCGGCAAGCTCCCGCGACTCCTTTGGAACGAGGAGTCCTACTCCCGAGGGAGCAAAACCTATCTCGATCGCCTCACCCCTCATCACGTATACTCCACAGATAGATCCGGCGTGGTCGTGGATCGGAGTTCGCTGCGAGGGTTTCCAACACAGAAGGAGGAGATCCACAAATTCGTTTCGAAATATTCTGTTTCTGCAGTAGGACGAGTCGTCGAAACGCTCGAAAGAGCGGAGTTCCTCTGCGTGAGCAGCTACGGAATCCAGGAGTGACCGGATCTCTGCCTGCGAAAGGGGAGAAGAGAGGTTGCTCAGAGAAGCGCAGATCTGAGCTATACTTGAGTTTGCCATGAAGCCTCCCACAAAGGAGATCGTCTACTTTATATAGTTTATCGAGTTTGTAAACAAGAACATGAAGCTCACGAATAAGTCTGAGTACGCTCTCCTGGCGGTCGTAGCCCTAGCACGTAACTACCCGAAAGGACTGTTGTCTGGTGATGAATTGTCTGAGGCACAAGCGATCCCCAAGCGGTTTTTGCAGCAGATACTTTTCTCACTTAAACGTGGCGGCTTTATCAGATCGGTGAAGGGTAAACAGGGAGGCTACGAATTAGCGAAGCCGCCCAAAGATATCTCTGTCGCCGAGATCGTGCGTTTTTTCGAGGGGCCGTTGGCTCCCACTACCT
Organism: Bdellovibrionota bacterium; assembly: GCA_044351795.1. Taxonomy (GTDB): domain Bacteria; phylum Bdellovibrionota_C; class UBA2361; order UBA2361; family OMII01; genus OMII01. The sequence continues at coordinate 1,991 of JBILFA010000027.1, forward strand.
CGGTTAGTCAGAACTACTATCATCCAAGCCCCATCGAGCATGAACCGGGGCTGGTGAAGCTCTTCGGAGAAATCAGGAATCGGGTGGCAGAAGTCTTGGAAGACACCACGCTCCAGGACCTTTTGAAGAGCAAGGGAAAGTAGAGGGGAGGCACGCGCACGACGAGCGCCTCTCTAACCAAAGAGCGATCGTGCCAGCGACCGCTACGAGCCACGGGGCCGCTCTTTGCAGCACCTCTTGCATTTCTGTTCTTTGGGGAAACGTTGACAGATATGCAGTTCATAGGAGCCTGCATAGTACTCGGTACCTCCGCCCTCATCAGCACGAAGAGGAAGATCCCGAAGGTGGGTATAGAAGCTGCGCGGTGATGTTGCTCCGGTTTCAGTCGCAAATGTGAGCTAAGATTCAGAAGTACGCAACATATCAGCTTGATTAGCGATATGAGGGTATGAGTACAAGTCATCCCCCTAACCAAAACGATACTACCTCCAACGATGCTCAGCTCATACAAGGAGCCCTGTTTTCAGCCAAGGATCTCGCACTGTGTTCTACTGCTGAGGCTCGCAGCTTCATGAGCTTTGAGCAGGCTACTCGCCTCAAGGTGCTGCCTGTGGCAGTCGTGCGTCCCTCGAGCCCATCGGGCGGGCCCGTGAAGCTTCATTGTGCGGCGGCCGACGATTCACATGAATCGCACCGACGTGTTTGCTTCGCATTGGGGCGAGAGGTCCTACTCGAGCGAGTGCCGGACGCCCTGCTGGAGGAGGCGACGATACGGGCCTACCTGGGATCCGAATCCCGCCTCACGGATCGCCTCGCCAAGATACTGAGCACGGAACGTCGAACGGCTGCAGCAGCAGTGGAGCCGTTTCCACTTCCGACTGTGGCAGGTGATGCCGCGAACTTCGTGGCTGAACTCATTGAGTTCGGCTTTGCCAAAGGAGCGTCCGATCTTCATCTCTCTCCGTCTCCACAGGGGGGATTCATCAAGGTGAGGATAGACGGACAACTTCTGTCGCATACGGATACCCCGTATCCATTAAGTGTTCACGACCAGATGGTAACCCGCATCAAAGTGCTGGCCCGGCTCGATGTCTCCTCGAGGAAGCTCCCGCAAGACGGAGCATTTGCCTACAAGATCGGCCGCAGCGAGCACAGCGTTCGTGTGAGTACGCTGCCTACGCTGTATGGGGAGAGCGCCGTGCTCAGGTTTATGTATTCGAAAACTATCCCGAGTATCGGAGCGCTCGGCTTGGAGCCAGCCTTGGCGTGCATACTTCGTGAAACCATCTCGCGCACCAACGGCCTGATAGTTCTTACCGGTCCTACCGGAAGCGGGAAGAGTACGACGATGTATTCAGTCGTCTCGGAGCTATTGAAGCATGGCAAGAACGTGGTCACGATCGAAGACCCGGTTGAGATTCCTATACCAGAGATAGTTCAGGTGCAGGTCAACGAACCGCAGGGGCTCGATTATCCACGCGCAATTCGATCGGTCTTGCGACATGATCCCGATGTTATCTTAATCGGAGAGATGCGAGATTCATTGAGTGCTAAGATAGCAATCGAATGTGGGACCACAGGACACCTCACCCTCTCGTCCTTACATATGGGCTCGGCGTTGGATGTGGTGGAACGCTTCAAGTCTCTCGGAATTTCGACCGCGAATTGTGTCGGCGCACTTTCTTTGGTTGTAAATCAGCGCCTTATATCGAAGCTGTGCAACCACTGTAAGGTGATAGATCGTGAAAATTCACTGCGATTCGGGGAGACCGTATTCACCGCACCGGGGTGTCCACGATGCGGTGGTCTGGGGTTCCAGGGAAGGGTGCTTGTTACGGAAGCGCTCGATCTCCGTTCAACCAAGGCCAAGGAGGTGTGTGCCAAGGCGCAGTCGATGCGCGAGCTTCTCGAGGAATTGCCGTCACATACCTTCCTCTCCTGGCCTCTGTCGCTGCAGTATCAACTCGTGAAGGGAGCGATATCGGCAACGCAATTCCAAACGTTCATAGATCGGGAGATGACGGCGGTATAGCTCAGTGCCTGAACTGAGGACGGGTCCAAAGTTCATCATCGCTTCCCTTTATTGATCGCGAGGTGCGCGCGGTATAAGTTGGAGGTCGCGCTCCGACTCGCTACTCATATAACAGATCAGGATCCTATGCCCTCAAAGAAGCTCCCCTTCCGGCCCAATGTGTGCATGTTGGTCTATAATGCCAAGGGTAAGCTCTTCTTGGGTGAGCGGAAGAACCACGAAGCACACTGGCAGTTTCCTCAAGGAGGAGCCGAGCCGGAGTATTCCCTCCGAGAGAATGTGAAACGGGAGCTGGCGGAAGAGCTCGGGTTGAAGAGGAGCGCCATCGGACGAATCTTGAAGCTCAAGAGCACCCATGTGTACGAGTGGCACAATCCTCCGGCATACGCACGCGGGCGGTGGTGTGGGCAGTCTCAAACTTTTTGGTTGGTAGAGTTTGTTGGAAAGGACTCGGACATAGATCTCGATGCCATTGAGGAGCCGGAATTCTCTGCATGGAAATGGTGCGCCCCTCGTACAGTGCGGAGATTGGCAGTACCGCATCGTTTGCCTGGGTACGAATCGCCGCTGAGGGAGTTTGAGGCGTTTTGGCGCAAGCTGCAACGTGAGGGTGGTGCGGAGGTGAAAAAGCGGAGCCCCCGGCGCCTCAAACGCCCTCATACAGGCTCGTCTAAGGGGTAACTGGTACAATCCTCACAACATTGCGCGACTGATCAGAAGCCAGCGGCATCAAAAAGATGCTTTAACAAGTTTAAAGTTCTTTTATAAGACGGGTGCTGAGAGACAGTCTCGCTCGATGGTGATATAACCTCAGGTTCTTGCATTATGGCCATTCCAGCTTTCAAAAAAGACTCCATCGGTGCTAGCCGAGCCCACAAACGCATACGGGTGAAGCCGCAAGATCCTTCTGCTGCCACGGATATACAAAAGAGCTTCAGTACGAGTCCCGTTGTCGCGAGGGTCCTCGCCGCCCGTGGTTTTAAACCGGGCCCAGAGCTCGATAACTACCTGTCACCTACGCTGCGTCAGGGGTTACCGGATCCCTCAACGCTCAAGAATCTGAGCGAGGCTGCCAAGGTGCTGGTCGATTGCCATCGTGCGGGGAGATCGATCGCGATCTGCTGCGACTTCGATGTCGACGGGCTTTCCGGTGGGTCGGTAGTGTACGATTTCTTCCTACAGGCGGGGATCTCGGCTCAGGTTTTTGTGCCCAATCGTTTCGTGGATGGATACGGTTTAAGCGAGAAGGTTGTGCGCGAGATCGCCGAAAAGGGTTTTGGGTGCCTCCTTACGATCGACTTCGGAACTACTAATGTAAAAGAGATCACCGTCGCGCGGGAGCTTGGCCTCAAGACGGTTGTGGTCGACCATCACCATATTAGTGCAGATCCTCCCCCGGCGGATGTTTTCGTCAATCCGCATCAACAGGGGTGTGGTTTCGCCGGTAAGATAGCCTGTGCAGCGGGCTTAGCCTGGTATTTGGTGCTTGGGCTCAAGAAAGAGCTCGATGCCGAAGCGATCGATGTAAAGCGGTATCTAGATCTTGCGTGCCTTGGGACTATCTGTGACATGGTGCCGTTGGTGGGGCTTAATCGCGTTATCGCCAAGCGTGGACTAGAGCTGCTCTCGGAGACCAAGAGGCCGGGGCTGCGAGCGCTCAGAAACGTCATCGGTATAAAAGGTAGTGTGGGGTGCGGTGATGTGTCGTTCGGCATCGGTCCACGCCTGAACGCCGCCGGCCGAATCGTTCACGGTGAATTAGTTATCGATCTCTTGACGACTCAAGATACCGCCAAGGCTGACAAGCTCGCCCGACAGCTCAACCAGCTCAACTTAGAACGCCAGGAGATCGAAGGTGCAGTAAAATCAGAAGCGATAGCAGTCGTTGAGAATAACGGTGGGCCGGGATTTGGAATAGCGGTGTGGAACTCTGAATTTCATACCGGTGTGATCGGTATCGTCGCACAACGGTTGGTTGAGCATTTCTATAGGCCTTCTGCGGTGATGGGGATGGACACCCCGGGTGTTTTCAAGGGCTCGGTACGAGGTATAAAAGGCTTCAGCGTGGTCGAGGCGCTCGGTGCAGTGGGCAGCTACCTCATAAAGTTCGGAGGACACGACGGCGCAGGCGGGTTCTCCATAGCCGAGGAGAACCTTCTCAACTTCAAGAATGCTTGGATCGCCGAGTGTGAGCGACGGCTGGCAGAGCTCGAGACTACTCCGTTTGTCGACGCGGACACCGAGACCGATCTACCCGAGATTACGCTCGGTCTTGTCGATGAATTGAACTCACTTGCTCCCTTCGGTGTTGGTAATCCCACCCCGACAGTTGTGATCCGCAACCTACGGGTGGTTGAAGTAAAGGACATCAAAGGAGCGCATCTCAAGACCGTCTTTAGCGATGGTAAACGATTCTTAGCCGGGGTCATGTGGCGTCAGACATCGCACCCTGCTCTCTACCCCAATGCAACGGTCGATATTGCGTTCCGGCCCGACATCAATACGTATGGGGGAAATTCGGAATTGCAGGCTACGCTACAAGCCGTTGAATTGTCCGGCTCTTAACCATACGACTTCCTGAGCCAGTCTGGATTGCAGGTTCCGGGTGTGGAAAGCGTATTGAGCGCTTAGGACTTGTGAGAACTGCTCGCCTTCCGGTAAAGAGCACCACTCCCTCGACCTCCCGGTCACTTGAGCGTAGAATCTCTCTGTTCACCCAGGTAGATCCTAAGCAGGTAGAGCATGACACGCAGTTCTGGACGAGCTTCAAAAATTATCAATTTTCTTGTCGCGTTAGCCGGGCTGATCTTGAGCCTGCTCTTGGTGGAGGTCGCCTTTCGAATTCTACAGCCTGCGAAGGCGAGCAAACGGTGGAGCGATCGGCCCTACGGCTACTTTCTTCCTTCCAACTCCACTACTCTTCAAGGGGCGGCTGTTGGGCCCAAACAGCCGGGAACCTTCCGAATATCGGTGGTGGGCGACTCTTTCACCTTCGCGCCGCACATGCAGTATCAGGATACCTTCGCCAAGAAGTTAGAGACTTTTTTGAATTTGAACGAGGGCGCTCAGAAAGTTGAGGTTCTCAACATGGGGGTGTCCGGCGCGTCAACAGCGACCGAATTCGTGCTTGTCCGCAAAGCGCTCGAGCGTTCGTCGGATCTCGTGATACTTGAGATAACCCTCAACGATGCAGAGCCTCGACTCCTCTCTCCAGCAGAGAAGGCAAAACTTTACGATGCCCCATACCTCTCGTCACCGATCTTAAAAGTATGGAGGTCGTTGGGGTTCGTCTTGACGCGCCTGCACAACACTGCAACGGTTTCGCGCTACATCGACTACCATATCCGCTACTTTAAAGATCCTGAGACCTTCAAGCGTTTTGATGATGCATTGAGCTCAATGAAGGCCGCGACGCAGGCGAAAGGGGTTCCGCTCGTGGCGGTTGTCTTTCCGCTGTTCGATTTTCCAATCGATGCTCAGTACCCCTTTAGTGAGTCTCATGAGATTATAAACAGGGCGCTTGAAGCACACGAAATCAAGGCTCTCGATCTCCGAGGAGCTTATAAAGGTATTCCGCCGGAGCGGTTACAGGTTATTCCGACTGTCGACAATCATCCTAACGAGATTGCGCACCGTATAGCGGCAGAACGACTGCTTGCATTCCTCCGAACAAGTAAGGTGATCCCTACTGAGTTGCTACCCAAACGGATCTTTCGCGCTCGCACTAATCTTCGCGAGAAAAGAGCCAATCCCGAGAGGATCTTCGAGCGAGCCGATCGTTCAGGTTGAGAGAGATACCCTCTTCGGCTCTTGGCTAATCTATGCAGCCGACCGGGATACTACGCCTCGAATCTTGTCTTCGAGGTTCTTTACCACGTGCTCCATATTGCCAGCGGCACGTTGAATCGCCGACAGAGCTTGTTCTGCTACAGGGGAGAGACCGGCGCTCGCATGCGCTACGAACGCCATAGCTACAATTTCCTGCAGCGGGTTATTCAGATCATTTCTTAGATCGGCTCCTAGCTCTGAGATCGTACAAGTAAGCGGAGCTGTCTCAGGAGCACTATCATTTCGGTACGAGAGCCGCCGAACCTCGACGAACCGGTAGCCGGGATGTGAAGCCATCTGTGAGCGCGTTGAGTTGAGGTCGCTCAAGATGAGGAGTTCCGGCGGAGGAGACATCAGCTCCAGGAACTCGTGAAGCTTAGAGAGAGAGCCATCGGGTAGTTGGTCGGTCGACAGGATGAGGTCGATGCATCGCCGCTTCAAGATCCAGAGAGCAATGCTGAGGGTCGGTGCGAACAGAATAGTAGAGCCGGGTAGATTCTCCGTGAGCTGCGCTGTTATTTCATGGGCCATCGTATGGCTTGCATTGATAACGAGTACGTTGCGGCCGTTTCTCTGCGTCCCGACCTCGCGCGCTATGTTCAGGGACCGCCTTGCGCCGTCCCCTGAGCTGTCTCCCAAACGTTGTCGGGCTCGAATGATCCGAACGCTGGACGTTTGGTCCGTATTGTTGACGATACGATCGCAATCAAGGCTGATGGTTTTGCGTTTCAGGAATGGTTTTTCACTGCTGTACGGCATACGAGCTCCACGACATTCTCCAATAGGATGAGGTCAGTACGTGCGGCGGTGCGCGGTGATGGTGTTTTATTCGGCGCGTTGGGCTTTCGGATTGCCTTTGTGTCGAGCAGCGCCTCCGGGAGCCTGCTGTTGTTTATCGCCCGGGTGCTCGAGCGACTCTGAGGTCGGCTATCTCAAAGGAGGAAAGCCGCACTGTGACGCCAATATCGCTATCTCCCTCCGCAGGCGATCGCGTGGATCTGTGCGGGTGTCGGGGGTAGTGCCTTGGACGCGCTCGAACCGGCCTGCGCTTCTCGCCGCTAGTAGCGCATGGGCCATCCCCGCAAAGGGATTCGATGTAGGGTTCCAAGGGCTGGGGCTCGCAGCTCTCATCATCCAGCGCTGATTCCACCTCTCCTCGATCCTGCGCGCATCAAATTCGAGGTTCTCCGCCACTTCGCGCCGCGGCGCGTTGAAAGCAACGAGGCAGATCCACGTGATCTGAAAATGCAATACGAGCTCGTCGGTGGGAAGAGTCTGTATTATCCTTCCTTCCAGTGCCGCAGGGGGTGGCAATGGAGGCAGGTCCCAGCCAGCCAGAAGGCCCGGCACCGCCGAGAGGTGTCTCAGCACCTCGCGGCGAAGTCGTTCAACCGAGGCTCCTCGCTGCGCCTGCAGTGCTGCAACCAGAAGTGTATTGACCGCCTTCAACGCATCTCCGAGCTCCGTACCGCTCAACATCAGCGGCGGAAGATGCCGGGTCGCCATGCGCTCCTGGACGATCGGAATCAATTGCTCGACGCCCTGCGTGGTCCAACCAAGCGATGCTCGAAGCTGCTCGAGGGAGGGATAGGGCTGCTGTTCCGACAGTGCCACGAAAGCGTTCTTCGCCTGGTCAGCGAGGTGGTTTGGCATTCCGAGGTGGAGCTTTAGCCGCTCTGTAGTAGAGAGACGTTTTTTCAGAGTCCCTAAAGTCTTGTTGAATTCGCCCTCCGTGATCGACACACCCGCTCTCGCTAGTTCGTTCACCACCTCTGCTCGCAACGGCCGTCGACCGAGCGTCAGCCGCAGCAACTTAATTGAGTCGGCTACGGCGCGCTGTGTGACAGCTTTCAGAGCGTTTTCCGAGGTGAGCGGCAGAGAGAGGCTCGACAGTCGGTCGTAGAGGGAATCTTCAGCCAACGTCTTGCCCTCATGCCTGCTTGCAATACCGGCACGTAACTCTCGGATAGTGGGGTTTCTGTGCAAGCTGCCTACCAGTTCGCCGTGAGTCTTCGTTATGTCGCTGTCATAGATCCCTGATGGGAGGATCGGATTAAGCTTGATCTGCTCTCTGGCATGACTTGCGTTGTGTCTGGCAATGCGCGTCCACAGCGCATCGGTGTTGATGGGGCGGAGCGCTAGGGCGTTAACGGCTTTCTGTAGCTCGTTCAAATTCGGATCCCGCTTCAACGTTGCTAGAAGCCTCGTATGGCAGGTACGAATTATCGAGGGCATGGGGTCAGAGTAGGGTGCCAATGAAAAGGTTATACGAGTAGGCTTGTTCAACATCCGAAATTCCAACGCCCGGGCGCTCAATGGATGGTTAGCCTTCTTGAGAAAGAACGAGACCTCTTCGGCCGCTGGATTGCGTTGCAAACCCTGCCTCTTCAGTAGTACAGCTGCTTCCTCGTAGGCCGCTTCGATATGAAGCCAGGTAGTTCCTATGCGGCGCCGCGAGAGTCGCCATTTCTTGTGTGAGCGTTTGGGCGTTGTCCTTCGTATCTCAGCAAGCATGAAGTCTTGCGTGGTGCCGCTGATGAAGATCTTGTTCGCTCGAAGCAGTTTGTTTAGCTCGCTGCGCGTTGGGGGAGCGCCGTGCAACCTGGTGAACTGCTCAAAGAGCTGCTTGAAAGGCTTCTCGAAGACCTTGTGGTTTCGATCCTCTGTTAATTTCAACTCCATCTCCGTCGAGGATCTACTATTGAGCTTTCTGACGAGCTGGGCGAGACGATCCTTCTTTAAGGGCATCGGCATGGCTGCGTTGTAACCGCGAAGAAGTTCGGACATCGTGGGCGCCCGTCCAAGCGTCCTATGTTGGCGCTCGATGAGGGCGACTACCGCGCTCTCCTGTTCCGTGCGGCAGATCTTCGCGAAGTGAGCGTATGTAGTGGAATCCTCGGCAGAGAGTCGCGAGGTGATCTTCAACCTCAACTCTGCAGTGAGCGCAGCTCTACTATCGCCCTTATGTGAAGGCGGTATTTCCTCCGCGCGCGCGGGGCGAGATGTGTCGTGGGGGCTTCTCAACATCGGTACGGAGAGATTTTAATACGTGCTCGAGGCTTGTTCAAACTTCACTGGGAATCTCTCGCCCTTGAGGCATCTGCGCGCTGAGATTGGACAGATGAGCCCCTAGCGATACCGGATAAGACTGCTTGAAACACCGCTGAGGAGAAGCCCAGTAGCGCGCTCGCTGCACTAAGAACCCTTTGAAATACCTGTGATCGGATACGACGCCTTGCGAAGCTCCACAGTAAAAGATACGTGCTCATCCCAGTAATAAAAGTCCAAGGACGTGTTGTCCGGACCTGTCCTTCGTGTGAAATCATCGTGGTTGATCTCTGTGCCTGTTCGATCCCTCAAGTAGGATGCAAGCTTCAAGGCTGCGCACGCACCTTGTGGATCGCCGTCGCTTCCCAAGAGGAGGAGGGCGGCAGAGGCTTGCCTGTTGATCAGGTGCTCTCCGTTAGGTTGCGTCACCAGTCCGACACTCCCCAGCTCCAATCGTACCGGCCCGAGATCCGATGCTAAATCGGAGAGGGTAAAATACCAGCCATTCTGGAGTCTCTTCACAACGTCTGCTGGCGTGTCCTCGAGGTCTGTAGAGTCGATCTGGTCCTCATCTCCGATCCCGATCCGCAGCTCCGCCTTGAGGGTCACGTTGCGCTGGATAGGCTTCAGTCGATGCGCTTCGAAATTAGACTCCTCAAGGGGCAGAAGGTTTACGAGATGGCTTAGGGCAGGTCGCCCAAGCGCGCTTTCAGCATCTACTCCCAGGTCACGCAGGATCGAAAGCAAGTCGGCTGTTTCGAAGTTCTTGATTCGAAAGCGCTCGGGGGTCCAGCGATGCTCCTTAGGGACAACGAGCGACTCAGCCGTAGCTGTCTGCTCTTCCGGCGCGCGATATCCGAGAGTAACGCCCACCGCGAGAGGCCATGACGTATCATCTCGGCAGAGCCGTTTCGGCAGCTGGAAAATCCCCAGTCTGTTCGCGATTGTAGCGACCTCTCTCCAAATGCCGTCTCGCTCCTCGTCATCGATCTGGGGCCCGGAATCCCAGCGGATCTCGAGATCCACGCGAGATTCGGGAGCGGTCAATTCTATGGTTGGGCCCCCATCACAGGGGATTAAGGTAAGGGTGTGTTTAAGGCTTACGGGCGTATCCTTATCGAACCGGCACACAGTTGAAGCGCGCACCTGATGAAGGCAGCCGTTGGAAATCTCTACCTCCTCCACGAGCTGCGCCAAACTCTCAGTCTCCCCGTTTTCGAGTGCATTAAGCACTCTGATAACGCCTTCAGCATTGATCGGGAGCTCCAACAGGTCAGCCAAGCGTTCAAAGCTCTGCTTGTTCATGTTCAACACCGACAGGCTCGTCGGGATCATATCAGCCCGCGGGGCGTATTTGGAGGTATCTGATCGTAATGGTGATTCTCGGTTGCGATCGTCAGAGCGTTCCATGGTGTTACCTACGTGCGACTAGCCCGGGGCATTACATCCCCCGTCCCTTATTAATGTGACATAACTCCCGAGCTAAACAAGCAAAGCATCCTCAATCACCAGAGCGAAGAGGTGCTTTCGATGAAAGAAGGGCTGGCAAAATTCGCTAACTACTTAATTATAAAGGGGCTAATCTGCCTAAGATAGGAGTTGCTTTTACTATCCCAACCACCATGAAGATGCGGGAAACCCTAACTTCCGAGGGGGTGGAATTTGAGAGTCATGAGCGCAGGGTTTATTTACTCAACAGTAATAGATCCGCCTACCCAGTGGCTTGACCTAGCGTAGTGTTTTAACCACGCTTGCTCGGCAACCAGCGCCGTATCGTCGGCTCTCCATATTTTGCGATGACGTAGGCCAGCACGGTCATGGCGACCATCGGAGGAAGTGGGGTCAGCATTCCCGGAATACTCGGCGCATAGCTATGTAGCTTTATCGTAAGCGCTACTGAAGCGTTCTGATGGATCAAGTAGAGCGGGTAGCTGATGAACCCGCCGAAAACGAGTATCGGGGATGCGAAGACCGCCGCAACTCGTTCGCTGAACAGGGCTGCTACGAAAATGAGGTAAAGCGCCACAGAAACAATGAAGGCGTCGATGGTCCACTCTGAGTTGGCCAGGATGGCAAGAGGGAGCACGCATGTCGATAAGGCGAGGTATCTTCTATCTCCCTGCGAGAAAGCGTTGAACACCAAGGCACCGATTACAAACCAGCCGAAGTGTCTGAGCGATAGGTACTTGTCCAAGACTATAACGAAGAACCGGCTCACCGATGATTGGGGAGTGCCAGCTGCTACGGTGACCGCGAAGCTCGTTAAGAACAAGACGAGGAGTATCGAGAGCGCTCTCCTTTCTGTCACGAAGTAGAGAAGTCCAAACAGCAGGTAAAACTTTACCTCAACGAATATGGACCAAAAGGCACTTTCGACCGCTCGAGTGTTTATTCCTAACAGGGACTCCAGAAGTAACGGGTCGATGAAGCAAAGCCCAGGGAGTGTATTAACGAGAGACAGCTCTCCCGCCGGTCGCTCAGCAAGCCATCCTGAGGTGGCGTAAATCAAAATGGTGGCTAGAAGCATCGCCGGAAAGAGCCGTAGCCACCGTCGATAGATGAACTCAGCGAAGCTGCTGCACTTCTGAAGGGTAAGGACGATCACGAAGCCGGAGATCAGGAAAAAAAGATTTACTCCCAAGGTGCCCTGCTCGAACACAACAAAGTGCCGCAAGGCGCCAGCCCACGGAAGGCGGTCGGCCCAGCGCGAGTACGCATGATACATCACCACGAGCAGAATCGAGATGCCTCGCAGTCCGTCGAGCGCAGCGATACGTCCGACAGTCGCCCTGGAGACTGTTGCCGCGCCGGGTGCGCGGAGTCGTAGGGGTGATAGGTCGAGAGCGAGATGCATGGCTGGTGGGTATTTACTCACGGTTCGCATCGGCGTGCTAGCGCTGGCTCTAGCACCTAGGTGCACAGAGGGAACAGAGAAGTCAACGAGGGGGTATCATACCGGGTTTTCTATGCTCCTCACCCTCGCTGCGTTCCTGCTCTCTTTATATTCCCCTATTCCTGTTTGCATAACACCTCGAACAGGTGCTCGATTTCAAAATTACAATCCAGCAGTTGAGCGACTTGAAATGTAACGACAGAATGTCTCGTGCAGGCTTAGGCGTTCGCCACCTGCGGGAGGTTCTTGTTGAGGTCAAGACGATCTACGAGCTCTTGATGAATTTCAGACAAAATGGAGGTGATGTCGTGGGTCAGCTTCCATGCGGGATAGTGCTGCTTAAACTTGCTGATATCACTAATCCACCAAATGTGATCACCAATACGATTAGTCTCAGAGTAGGTGTATTCGAGCTGTTCATCCGCAATCTTTTCGCTAATCTCGATAGCTTCGAGCATTGAGCAATTTGAATAGCGACCACCTCCGATGTTGTACACCTCTGCCACACGTGGCTTTTCAAAGAAGTGGTAGAAGGCGTTAACAAGATCGTGCGAGTGGATGTTGTCGCGAACTTGTTTTCCTCCGTATCCGAAGATGGTGTACGGGGTTCGAGTAACAACACATTTCATGAGGTAGGCGAGGAACCCGTGGAGCTGGGCGCCTGAGTGTCCCGGGCCGGTCAGGCATCCACCGCGGAATACGCCCGTCTTCATACCGAAGTACCGTCCGTACTCCTGGACTAAGACATCTGCTGCGACCTTTGAGGCGCCGAAGAGCGAGTGCTTAGTTTGGTCGATGCTCATGGTCTCATCGATACCGTTCTTATAATACTTGTGCCCTGGGTCTATCTCCCAACGCATCTTAGTTTCCGTGAGTGGCAGGTAGTTCGGGGTATCCCCGTACACCTTGTTCGTCGATGTGAAGATGAATACGGCCTCGGAGCAGTACTTTCGGGTCATTTCAAGCAGCACGAGCGTTCCGTTCGCATTCACTGTGAAATCAGTAAACGGCTCCTTCGCCGCCCAGTCATGGGAGGGCTGTGCTGCGGTGTGAATAATAACGCTGATGTTCGAGCCGTGAGCCTTGAAGAGCTTCTCCACAGCGCTTGCATCGCGGATATCAATGGACTCGTGACGAAAATTCTTAACTTCCGACTCGAGCTTTTGGCGGGCCCAGTCGGTCGACGCTTCCGCTCCAAAGAAGTAGCTGCGCATGTCGTTGTCGATACCGATTACTTCAAAGCCTTTCTCCGCAAAAAGGCGAACCGTTGCTCCGCCTATGAGTCCAGAAGATCCGGTTACGATTGCAATACTCATGATGGAAGCCCTCCCGGCTTTTAAGTAAAAAACTATCCTAAGCTAATATAGGTCTCAGTGCTGTTGCGTTGTCCTGAATCCACGCTGTGATCTCCTCGATAATTTGAGCAGGGGCGTGTTCCGGCTTCCAGTCGTAGCGTTTCTGTACCTTTGAGCAGTCCGTGATGTAGCACAGCAGATCGTTTGCCCGTGTCTCCTTGACGGAATGTACGGGGATCGTGTTTCCGGTGAACTCCCTGCACATGGCCGTGAGCTCGCAAAGGGATACACTGCCTGATACTCCTCCACCGACGTTAAATACCTCTGAGTTCCAGGAATCAACGGATGTAAGTTGCTTGGTGAGCAGATTAAAGAGGTCGGATATGTGCAGAATGTCTCGTACCTGTTTCCCGGTACCGCCATATCCGATGTAGGAGAGCTCTCCCTGAAAAAGATGCTTCGCAACCCAGAGTACGATGACACCCTGATCGACTTTCCCCATCTGCCACGGACCTGTAAGAACGCCGCACCGGTTAATAATGCCCTTAATCCCGTACGAGGTCACATATTCTTGAAGCATCAGCTCTGAAGACAGCTTGCTTGCGCCGTATATTGAACGCGCTCCCGCAAGAGGAAAGTCCTCGGAAATTCCCCGAGCGCTCGCTCCTGGGCACGTTTGCGCCTCAGACGGCACGTAACGAGTAGGTCGATCCTCATAGTTGAGGGAATTGATGGCGTCGACTGGATAGACTCGGCTCGTAGACAGGAAGACAATAGCTGCCCCGTCTCTTCTGGCAAGCTCGAGGCAATTAAGAGTACCTGTGAGGTTTGTTTGAATCACATAGTCAGGAGATCCGCCGGTGCCAGCCATGACGGAGGGCTCTGCAGCACAGTCGATAATCAGATCAACCTTTTCGAGTTCTAGAAGGTCGTCCTTGATTCGCACATCTCCATGCACGAACTGGATCCCTTTCTCTCGGAGTCTAGACAGAGCGAGCTCGGAACCTCGGCGTTTGAGGTTGTCAAAGCAGATTATAGTGCTGTCGGGGTAGTGTGAATGGAAGAGCGTGGCGAGGTTAGACCCCGCAAACCCGGCTCCCCCCGTTATCAATATCTTCTTCATAGTTAATGTTGGTGATTACCTCTGTTTCTTGGATCTCCGGGTGATTTTTCAAGCGAACGCCAGCTTCGGCGATGACGTCGTCGTGAATGAAGATACGTTCAGCGTAAATTTTGAGCAGAGTCGCCAGGTAACGTCGTCCCAGCTCCTTGATGCGGAAGTTAGCTCGTCCCCACGTCCGTCCGAACCAATTGATCGGCATTCGAGCAACAGAGAACCTTCGTACAAGAACCCCTAATGAGAGCTCGATTGTCAGATTAAAGTGGGATGCGAAGAGCGGCATGACAGATCGAATAGTTTCCGCTCGATATATCTTAAAGGAGTTCGTAAGATCGTTGTGTTTGGTTCTGAAAAGGAGCTGCAGGCCTTTATTGCCGATTCGATTCGCAAGGAGTTTAACCTTGGGGTAGTCGGTTACGGTGCTGCCGCTCATGAATCGAGAGCCGAACACCGCGTCGTATCCCTCGTTTATCTTGTGGTAGTAGCGCACGATATCCTCGGGATCATCGGACATGTCCGCCATGACGATGACTACAAGATCTCCCTTAAAGTGCTCTAAGCAGCTTCGTACTGCTCGGCCGAAACCTCCCGGGGGAGTACGATTGATTAAACGGATAGGGATGCCTTGTTCCATACGGGACAAGATGACACCCTTGGTGTTGTCCTTGCTGTTGTCGTTGGCGATGACGAACTCGTATGGGATCTCTGCCTTCGAGAGGGTTAGAGATACCGTATCTATCGTTCGACCGATATTCCCCTCTTCGTTGTACGCTGGAATGCATATGGAGAGCGTTGGACGGCTCTTGAGCGGGGTCAAGGTGAAGAATTTTCTTTTCTCAGCCATTGCAGTACGAATATTTAGCCAGCGTCAGGCATTCTAAATGAAGCCCGGAGCAAGTCAAGGTAGCCAACTACGCGGATTGATTCACTCAAAGAGCGGTCACAAGACTCAGGCTGTCAGGGGCTTACGTCGAGTGAGCGAGGGACCCGGTGCTTACACAGTATTCTCAAGTGTTTGCTCTTTTCTGGAGCAGACCACCACCACTGTGGTCCAGCTGTGCGACTTGCCGCTCATCAAACAACCGAAGATCCCGAACGTCCGGCGGAGCCTCGACATCGGTGTGGCCTCGAAGCCCGTCCAAATCAACGAAATGGACGAGAAGATTATAGCCGATCTGGCGCAGGATCCGTGCGCCTCGCTCGCCCAAATGAGCCGCTAAAGTAGTTGGGCCGCGTGCATAAAGATAATCTATGAGGTATCAGGATCATCATAATCCAACTCTTAGTTGTGGATTATCATGAGAATCCATGCTACATATATGGAATGTCACAATTCAAGCGGGTTCTTGACCTGCCCAACCTATTGAAAAACAAATCTTTTTTTCTTTTCGGGCCAAGGGCTACGGGAAAAACAAGCCTCATCGCAGCACAGCTCGGAAGCGCCAAGATATACGACCTCCTCGATGCCGATGTTTATAATCAGCTACTGAGGCGCCCTAAAATTATTGAGGAGGCTCTCCTCACTGATAATCCAGAAAAGATCATCGTGATCGATGAGGTACAGAAACTGCCAATGGTACTCGATGAGGTTCACCGCATCATCTCGAAGTACAATGTGCGATTTCTCTTAACGGGAAGCAGCGCTCGAAAATTACGCCATGGTGGTGCTAACCTTTTAGCGGGTCGAGCGTGGCAGGCTGAACTCTTTGCGTTATGCTCCCAAGAGATACCCAATTTTGATCTCACTACGTACCTCAACACGGGCGGTCTTCCGGCTATTTATGCGACTCCCTTAGCGCATGAGGAGCTCCGTAGCTACGTTGGCACGTACCTCAAAGAAGAGGTGCAGTCTGAGGCGCTCACCAGAAATCTTCCTGCATTCGCAGCATTCCTTGATGCTATCGCTCTCTCCAACGGGCAGGAGATAAATTTGGAATCGCTCGCGAGCGACTGTGGAGTTTCACCGATGACCCTCAAAAACTACCTATCTATTCTCGATGATACGCTCATCGGCTTTGCTCTTCCTGGATTTACAAAAACGAAAAAGAGAAAGGCTATCTCGCGAGCAAAGTACTACCTCTTCGATATCGGCTTGGTGAATCATATTGCTGGTCGAGGTGTCATACGTCCCAAATCTGAGCTCTTTGGCCGCGCCTTTGAACACTTCGTACTTCTTGAGATACGCGCTTGGAACAGTTACCGACGTCACTATAAGCCCATCTCGTATTGGCGCAGCACATCGCAGTTCGAGGTTGATTTCATCATCGGAAACGAGTTGGCGATTGAGGTTAAAGCCACTGACCTTGTGCAGGATCGACACTTGAAAGGTTTACGAGCGCTCAGAGAAGAGGGGCTCATCAAGGAGTATTGTGTTGTATCCTGCGACCAAGAAAAAAGAGTAACAGAGGATGGAATCACCATCTATCCTTGGAGAGAGTTTCTTTCGCGCCTGTGGGCATGACGTGCAAGTGCTAAGAAGATCGATCGCTTTTTGTAAGTAGGGTAGTAGCGGGTCGATGCGGAAGATGGGCTGCTGAAGCCTCAATGAGACCCTTCGCGCTCAATAGCCAACCTATCTGTATCATATCCAGCCGGCAATCTCAGATCTGGTTAAGCGCGGATCGCTGCAGAGACAAGGACAGGGACGAGGCGCTTGGTACGGGTTGCCGCATGCTTCGGCGAAAGGATGCTTGACTTAAAGCTTCCAGAAAGTGTGAGGCCCTGAGCTTTCCCTTCATCTCTTCGAAGCTATGACCGAAGGGAGGGCGGACGTCACTCTTGGATAGTAGTCTCGGGCTTCAGGAACGTACGATAGTCCTTGTCCCGATAAAGCGCGACTGCTGTATCAGGGTCGCCGAGGTACGCAATACGGCCTTCGGAGAGCAGTAGAATCCGGCTCGACATGGCCGCGAGCGTTTCGAGATTGTGCCCGACCATGACAACTGTTTTCCCCGAGGTAAAGAATCGATCGAAGACCTTCGAGCACTTCTTTTGGAATCGCTCGTCTCCTACCCCTAAAATCTCATCTATCAGAAGGATGTCAGGGTCCACGTCAACCGCGCAGCTGAAGCCGAGCCGAGCTACCATACCGGATGAATAGTATTTGATTGGTCGAGTGGCTACCTCGGTCAGCTCGGCGAATTCCAGGATCTCAGGGACATGCTCTTTGATCTCAGCTCGGCTCTTTTTGTGTAGAGAACCATGCAAGAAGATGTTTTCGATAGCGTTGAGTTCGGGATCGAATGCCACACCGAGTTCAATCAACGAGGCAACTCGTCCGTTGACAACAACCTTGCCGGAGGTCGGCCGCAGCACCTGCGCAAGAACCTTCAACAGGGTGCTCTTTCCTGAACCGTTACTACCAATGATTCCGAGAACGGATCCTTTGGGTATCGACATTGTTATGTTCGATAAGGCATCGAATGTCTCGAAGCTTTCAATAGCCTTGCGCTTCAGGAATCTCAGCGCAGATTCCTTAACGGAGGAGGCTCGGTCGGTGTAGGAGCGAAACGCTACTGTTACCGCGTCAAGGACTATTGCCGACGGAGCGTCCAAGGATTCACGCGGATTCCGGTCTGCCTTGGCGCGCACCTTCTTCATAGAAGATTCAAACATAAACTAAATATAGTACAAAAACTTATCTTCTAAGCGCTTGAACACAACCAGCCCTAGTGTGAGAAAAACAAAAGAGCCGAGAAGGGACCAGAGGAATGTCGCTAGGTCGGGTACGGCTCCGGAGTAAAATACGCCTCGGATCATCTCGACCTGATAGAAAAGCGGATTCAACTGAAACCATTTGAGCATCTCCGGAGAGAGCATGCTTCGGTCGTACAAGATCGGCGATAGGAAGTACAGCATGCTCAAACCTACCTCGGAGAGATGAAGCGTATCATTGAAAAAAATGTTCAGGGTCGCCAACAAAAGAGCAACTCCAAGGGTAGTCAATAGTACCGGAATCAGAAGAACCGGAAATAAGAGGGCCGATGCGTGAAATGGATGGCCGAGTATCGCCATCAGAAGGAGGAGCGGCGCTAGAGCAAAGAGCAGATTGGCGAAGTTTGAGAACGCTACGGAGATTACGAAGAGAAACTTCGGTACGGGGACCTGCGAGAATAGTCGAGCGTTTAACCGAATAGTATTGAGCGACATCATTACCGTGGATTGGAAGTAGTTCCATGGCAAGAGCCCGCAAAACAAGAAGATAGCGTAATCTTTGATCCCAAACTTGAACAAATTCGAGAACACGAGCGCAAGCACGCTCATCATCGCCAGAGGATGGAGCATCGTCCAGACATACCCCAACGCGGAGCGTTTGTACTTGTTACGTAGATCGCGCAGAACGGACTGCTTCAGGAACTCCCGATAGGCGAACATTTGACCGAAGAAATCGGGAATTACATCAACGACCAGGTTCATATCCGTTTCTCCGCGCTCATCTGAGATTGGGCAAGTATCTCTGTTAGTGGCTATCAGTTCAACAGGACAGGGAAAAAATGTGCCCGTAAAGGTCGCTCCCAAGTGGATCTAGACATCCGGACGCACCAGCCGCTAGTTTATAACTAGCTGATGAATGGTCGGCTTGAAAAGCTTGCAGCACTCACGGCGTTCCCCCTTTGTTTGTCCGGAGATCGTGGTACGGCGATATGCTGAGGTTTGAGTCAACTACAGCAAGGCTTCTGTGTGGAACCGGGTGGCGTGCTCAAACTCCCTGGAGATATGTCGATTCGTGCTTGTGCGGGAATTTTCCGTGTGGCCCCTACGAGTCGTATGGCATAGAGCGAGTGGTCTTCCAGCTCGACCCACAAGAGCGGAACCTTCACCGGTAATTGCTTCTCGAGCCTAACAGAGAGGACGTGGCGGCTGTGGCCGACGCTGAGTGGTAGGCAGCTCGATCGGAGCGCCCGGAATAGCGGCTTGGGAAAGACCAGCACCATGGGAAGGCCTTCGCTAATCGGCACTGAGATCTCGTCATGGGCTGCCTTCAAGAGCGGGCCGTCCTTCTCGCGCTCCAAAATACTCGCGGCTGCGGCTGAAGGGGGTGCCACAGGCGCTGGTCGCGGGGTACATGCAGCGGCGCTGATGAGCAGGAGAGTGAGAACGGTGGTTGAGGCTCTACGTATCGTCATTCCCTATTTATGCGGGATGTAATGCCTGAGCGTCCAGTCCGAAAGAATGCAGGAATCTAGGATCGCCTCTTCTTGCGGTTCTTGAGGGTCTTTCTCCGCCTCAAACTCTTGGGCCTCTGGAGGATGTGCGGTGTGACGAGCTCTTCGTCTTTACCCTGTAATTCAAGGTTGCTTACGAGTACCGCCGGTGAAATGGTGCTGATCGGAATAAGTCCGGACTCTGCCCCACAGAATCCATTGTCGAGTTCCTTTGTATCACCGATCGCAACGATATTTTGGAGTGACTGAAGAGGTGTTCCGACAAAATTTATGCCGCGCACGCACACCTCCTTGCCGTTCGGATAGACGAGCGTTGCGTAGGAGATCTCACCTGCGAAGGCTTGGAAGTCATAATTAGTAGTATCGGTTTCACCGCCGCTGGTTTCGTATACGATCAAGCCGAAAGGTTTCTTCTGCCGCTTAATCTCTTGGATTAATCGGGCTTTGAGGCGCTCAAGCGGTAGCCCGTTAGGGCCGTCCACTACAGTAACTGCCATACGGCTGATCGGCCGCTGATGCTGTCGAGTGCGAGCGTGTCCATTCGAGTGAAACCGCCCCTTCTTTACTGCGGCTCGGGTCGTCAAGAATCCTTTGAGCTCTCCATCTTTGATCAGGAGCGCGTCTTGAGCGCGGGTTCCTTCATCGTCGAACTCATACGACCCGATGCATCGCTGCCCGTTAAATTCCTTTATGAGGGGGTTGTCGTGGACACTGATAGGCAGCTTGAAGATGTGTTTGCCTTCCTGGTCTTTGAACGTTTGCCCCTCTCCCGGAGAGAGCAGACGCGAGCCCTCAAGACGATGTCCGACTGCTTCGTGAAAGAGGAGTCCTGCCGGTCCCGGATAGAGCAAAACCGGACCTGAGAAAGCGTGGATCTTCTTGGCTCGCGATAGCCGCATCAACTGTTGGTACTTCTGAAGCGCCATCTTCTTGAACGCGGCGAAATCCGGGAGTTCGTCTTCCGCGCCGCAGTTTATGATGAGCTCCTGTTCGAGGCGCGATCCCTCGCTCGTCCGTTTATGAAGATTCGCTATGAGCGAGAACACTTGAGAATTCTGAACTATCGTGCTGCCCTCGGTGTTCACGAAGATACGGGTTTCTTGCGACACGTCGAATTCAACCCAGCTACCGGACAAACGGGGGAGCTCGGATAGCCACAGAGAGGCCCGCTTGCAGAATTTACTCCACCGCTCATAGTCGACTCGATCGAGGCGCGCGAGGTGCTTGCGGATGGCGCGCTTGCCTCTCGAGAAGGAACGGAGTCCGTGATTTGGATCCGGTGTCGAGATCCTACTCGCCTCTTTCTGGTTGTAGTCTGTCAGCGCCTCGCGGAACTTACTCTCGAGCAGCTTCCAGAGCGTGATGCGTAAGCCATCGTAATCTTTATCATCTATCGGCACTGTGCAGTGTGCGTTCGACTCAAGGTCCTCATCCGGCTCGCGTAACCCACCCTCAACGACTTGGTCATAATCGTATCCGCCGACTCGTAGGTCACAGTAAACATTTCTCGAGCGATCGCTTTGGGATCGACACGTCGATCCGCTGCTGGCCCAGGTGTTGAACCAGTCGACATCCTTCAACAAAAATGAACAGTAGTAAGGTTTGGGAAATCCAGGAACGAGCATCTTAAGGGCACGGCGAGTATCCTTCTTCAAAATGGGGATGAGACTCTCTACCGTTGATCGACTCAGCATACTTCTAGATTAGGGCACTTGAGTTGAATTCTCAAATACTCAAGAATGGCATAAAGCATATTGATATCAGATAGTTATTCTCTAATAAGTTGGCTTGGAGTTTCAAAAAAAATTCAATTTTTTAACCACCGCGATTCGGCAGTTGAGCGCAAAACTGAGCTAACTAGGAGTTAGCTATCCACAGGTTTTCCACAGATCGGAGTAGTTAGGGGATAAGTCCTTGAAGCGCTTTGGTTGTTTTATATATTAAACATTTGTTTTGCAGGCTGGGCTCTCTACTCATTGACTAGCCCGTACTCCTTTAACTTGTACAGAAGTGCTCGATGGCTGATCTCGAGTATCCGTGCCGCATGCGTACGGTTGCCGGTGGTCTTTTCCAGTGCTCGCTTGATGAGCTCAATCTCTAAGTCCCGCGAGCGCTGCTTGATTGAGAGATTTGACTCCGTATCGTCCTGCTCTGTGCGCTTTACGGAGGTAGGCGCTCTGAGTCCCTCCTGCAAGATGTACTCCGGTAGGACATCACGCTCTATCTGATCTGCTTGAGAGAGCACGAGCGCGCGTTCCATGCAGTTCTCGAGTTCGCGTGCGTTACCTCGCCACTTTTGGGAGAGAAGGAGCTTCATGATCTCGGGCGAAACCTTCTTAGCTGGTATGCCAAGGCGCTTGGCGTGTTTAGCGAGGAAGTGCTCGACGAGGAGAGGGATATCCTCGGGACGTTCCCTCAGCGGCGCAAGATGTAACGAAACTACATTGAGTCGATAGAAGAGATCCTCGCGAAACCGACCCGTCCGCGCATCGTCCTCAAGGTTACGCAGCGTTGCAGAGATGACTCGGACGTCGATGGGGATGAGTTGTTCGTCTCCTACACGTCGAATCGTTTGCTCCTGCAGGGCTCTCAGGAGCTTCACCTGAAGATGAAGCGGAAGTTCGCCGATCTCGTCGAGAAAAAGGGTTCCACCGCTCGCTTCTTCAAAGAGGCCCTTTTTATCGCGAGACGCATCGGTAAACGCGCCTTTCTTGTGACCGAACAGCTCTGACTCCATCAAGTTTTCGGGAATCGCTCCGCAGTTGATCGCTACGAAAGGCTTGCCTCGGCGGGGTGAGTTCTCATGGATGGCTCGAGCGAGAAGTTCTTTTCCGGTTCCGGATTCCCCGGTTATGATCACGGTAGTCGTGAATTGAGAGAGTCGCTTGACGGTATCAAAGATCGCTTTGAAGGAGTCGCTGCGCGCTATGATCTTACTGAAAGAGTAACGCCCTGCGATTTCTTCCCTGAGTGCCGAATTTTCTCGTTTGAGGCGGACGAATTCGTCGAATTTACGTAGTTTGAAGATGAGCTCATCAGCGAGGATCGGCTTAGAGATGTAGTCGTATGCGCCGAGATCTGCTGCTTCGGTTGCTATACACGCATCGCCGTATGCTGTCATGAGAATCACAGGAACCCGCCGGCCGACTTCTCTGAGTAGGTCGAGGCCCGACAGCCCCGGTAGTTTGAGGTCGCTCAAGACAAGGTCGTATGGATTGGTGCCGATCAATCGAAGCGCGTCTTCGGCACAGGACGCAGTTGTCGTCGAATAACCGGTAGTGTCCAATACTGCACGGAGCGACCGTCTCACCTCGTCATCGTCATCGATGATCAAGATGGAGAGTGGAGCAGTGTGCGTCGATGCGGTAACGCTCATCTCTTCTGGTTAACCCACCAATCAAGGGGGTCGTGAATGTTGCCCAAGAGTTGCCCAAGTACAATTGGTCCATCAAAAAGGAAGAATAAGAATCCGGCGACGAGGTAGGGACCGAAGGGCAGGGGGTGCGAGAGCCCCATTTTTCTGCCGAGAACCTGTATAATTCCGAAAATCGAACCCACCAGTGAGCCCACGAATATGGTCAGCCAGGAGGCTTCCCATCCAAACAAGACGCCGATCATCGCGAGTAGTTTTACGTCACCGAGACCGAGGCCGTCACGTTTGCGTACCTTGAGGTAGAACCACCAGATGGCCAAGAGAACGCCGGGGCCAGCCAAGAGACCCATGACTGCCTCGTATGATGAGGCGACAAACGGTCTATCCAAGAGAGCTGTTCCCGGTGCGGAGGCGAATTCATTGATCAAAACGAGGATTACTCCGATGATCGTTCCCGGATATGTGATTACGTTCGGGATAATCATGTAATCGATGTCGATGAAGGTGATAACGACCAAGGCGCACAGAAATACAAAAGCCACGAAACCCGATAGCGTCAACCCGAACTTCCAGTAGCACAATCCACACAGGCACCCCGTCGCAACTTCTATGAGGAAGTATCGGAATGGAATACGCGCCTGGCAAAATGCACATCGTCCTCGCAAGATGAGCCACGAGAAGAGTGGTATGTTGTGCCACCACGCCAGTTGATGTTCGCAGTGAGGGCAGATAGAGCGTGCCGGCGAGGTGATGCTTACCGGCTGCTCAAGCACCTTGATGCCTTCCCGCTCAGGAGTGTACTTGCCCATCGGAATTCGATAGGCGCAGACACTCAGAAAGCTCCCGATGATAGCTCCGAAGACAAAGCAGATGATTGATACGGTTGTGACTGTGGCCATAGTCCCCCTTGAATCTTTGATTCCGCAAAGAGGTAATACGGACTAACTTTTTTGCATAGTGGGCAGTTTTACCCACTTGAAAACTCAAGGAACCCTAATGATCTGTGCGCGGGAGAATGACCGCGGCGCTGGAGACTGTAACGCAAACTGTGGATTGACCGCACTTTCTGTTACAGTCTCCGCTGCTCGAAACGATCCACATCATCCAGGCTAGAGATCGATATCAAGCTCTAGCCGCCTTAAGCCGATGTACTATTGGTATGTGAAGACGCTTATTCTTACGACAGCGTGCCCTGGCTATCCAGAGGAGCCATTATGTTTGAACTACCTTCTGAAGAACCGCAGGTATTAGTGGTAGATGACGTGCCGGCTACACGTCTTGCCCTAAAGGACATGTTGCAGGAGATGGGCTTTACCCGTATCGAGGAGGCCTCTGGAGGTCGTGAAGCGCTTGAGAAGCTCAAGAAGCAGGGAGCGCAGCTCATAGTTTGTGACTACATGATGGGGGAGATGTCAGGTCTTGATCTCCTCAACCAGTTACGTAATCACGCCTACCTGGTGGACATACCCTTCATTGTCATAAGTTCAAATGGAGATGCTCCAGTGATTGAGACCGCTATCGATCTCGGGGCCGCTGATTACGTGGTAAAGCCGATCAGTTTCAATCTGCTCAAGCTAAAGATCATGGACGTGCTTAGGCGCCGCAGTGAGCCTCGCTAAAGATGGGAGGCAGAGCCTCGACCACCGAAAAACTACGTATCCGTGCTTCTGACACTACTGTCCAATAGCGCGCGCATCCAACAGAATTTCCTTGGAGTGGGCCTGTTTCATCCACGACAGGACTAGTCTTCGTGACTACACGATTGAAAATGGGAGAGCCTTCGTAGAAGGGCTCTCCCGTTTGTGTTGTGGAACCTTCCAAAAACCCTAGGGAGAAGTTTCCACTGTTCCGGGAGCCGATTCCTGGTTGCTCTCTTTCTCCCCTGACCAGGGCCCCTTGACTAAGAGGAGGCCGATCAGGAGAAAAAATACTCCGACGTACTGAATTGTGGACAAACTGTCCTTCAATACGAATATGGCGTAGGCCACTGTGAGTAAGGTCAACAGTGAGTCGACAACCGCAGAGGCCACAGCCAAGCCGAAGTGCTGGCAGGTCCACCGGAAGCCCCAGAACGCAACTACCGCTACGAGGGATACGTACCCCATGTAGTGGCTTTTGCCCTCCTCAAGACTCTTCTCCGTTAATACGTTCGCGAGAACGTATAGGAGCGCTACGGCAACGCTCAACAAGATCGCTCTGGCGTCCATATCTTCCTCCGTTTGCGAACCAAAGAAAAACCCTCGCCCGATTAACTCAGTTTGAGTCTACCGAGTCAATTCGATTCAGTTGCAGAGGGCGCGAAGCTTTGGCAGCCTTGCCGTTGTTCAAATCTTTTGTAGTTAATATAGCTATAAATTCAGGCGCTTCGAGAGAAATGCGAAAGGTGAGCTGGGTCTATTGCCTGAATACTAATTCGAGCAGGAGCGAGCAGATAAGAACAGCTGAGGCGAGGCTATTCCTGCCTGCGCCGATTCATCACGTCCGCAATCTTCATCTTGAGTAATTTGAAGCTAATGGGCTTGACCATGTAGTCCGCGGCGCCGAGTTCTAATGCGTTTTCGATAATTGGGGTGTCGCGGTTACTACTGAGCATTATTACCGGAATGCTCGAGAGATCAGGACTATCCTTCAGGGCGAACAGTAATTCGAGCCCGTTCATCCCTCGCATCGAGTGGTCACAAATCACAAGCTGTGCCCCGTGTTCGCGTAGTTTCTTGAGAGCTTCCTTGCCGTCTGCCGCTACCTCGATCTGTGTAAACCCCATCTCCTGAAACATGTCGGTTAATAGTAACCTCGTCGATGGCAGATCGTCGACTATGAGTACCTGCGGCTCCCGCACAGTGATTTCGTAACTATCGTCCATGGCATCCCCTGTCAAACCGTGACATCCCTAACAAGCCTAGAGAAGCCATCGGTAGATCTTTGACTCAGCTTTAGCTTTATGAGGCCTGGGGTTTCTGTTGATCACGATGCAGTTGAAAGCGTCAACAAAGCTTGATGACCTTCGATCTTCAAGCCTTGCAAAAAAATTTTCATGGGAATACAAACGCTGTGTGTCTCAATCAAATGTTTCGCCAACAATAGCGTCGTCTTACACAGGCAGCCGTGGCTGGACGGAAGCGGGGAAGGTGGTCGCCGCGATAGGTCCGATCTTTCCTGCGCTAGGTGGGTATGTTCGTGTTTTGAACATGCCGATAGGAACGGATCCTCGGGCCAAAGCGACCAAAGATAGAGTATTGGCCGAGTGCTTGCGAACGCCGACTATAAGAGAAGGGCTCTTGCAGCTCGCTGATAATTTTTACCCTGGGAGGCTCCCTTTACACAGGAAGGTTACCTCTAGCGACCTGTTAGCGTTAATCGATTACGAATCCTGTGCAGCGCTGGTCGCACTGCTCTACCTCTTCCGTAAGACCAAAACGGCTTTAGCCTCTCAATCGCAGTGGCAGATCCTCTCTCAGTTGGTCCACGAACGAGCTGACACGGGGTACTACTTGGGCATGAGTCTTAGTAACTTCGGCGGTGCTCTGGGGCTTCTGGTAGGTGCCATGCGGTTCCTCTCTTTGGGCCTCATTGCCTCGACAGATCCTGATCGGTACGGCGAATATGAGGAGCATTTGCGTGCTCGTCGCGTATCCTTCGACGTAGCATACGAACTCGAGACCTGGGGGTTTAGTCATGCACAAGTCGCGGCCTTGTACTTACAGCGCGTCGGATACGGACGCAACGTTCCGTTGTCGATTGCCATGGGCTT
This sequence comes from Bdellovibrionota bacterium, assembly GCA_044351795.1. GTDB lineage: Bacteria > Bdellovibrionota_C > UBA2361 > UBA2361 > OMII01 > OMII01. The sequence continues at coordinate 28,496 of JBILFA010000027.1, forward strand.
ATCACCCCTGGTCGTGCGGATACCTCAAAATACCTTGATATCAAAGGTGAGAGCCGTTTCTATGTGGACTGAGTCGCTCGTACATCGTTCGAAGCCGCCGCGACTGCTCGATGAATCTCGGTTCGGCATGAAACAGCAAGAGATCGAGCAGATGCTTACCGGCGTCAAAACACTCATGGAGTCCCAGGTCGGGTTATTCTGGCTCGAGCCCCGTGATGTTCCAGTGATACCTGCAGTACCGTACACTTAACCTTTGCCATTTCAACTGGTTATGATTTTTTTTAAAAATAGCGGCAGATCGTAAAGGAGGTCCGTACCCTTCCGATAACTTTCCGTGACACTTTTGAGGAGTTGGCATGGGAAGCACAGTTCGTAAATGTGTGGTTCTTTCATTCACGTCTATCGCGATTCTTACGACCCTTGCGTGGGCAGACGGGCCTACCAAGCAGGAGTGCGCAGAAGCGTGTAATATGTTCACCGCAGAGCTAGTCGGTAACTCGAATCAGTCTGTGAGGCTGAATGGAAAGCAACGAAGCATTGTCCTTAATTCAATTCAGCGAGTGGCCAAGCAGTGTATGAAGTTGTGCGGCTTCAGTGTGATCGATATAGATCTGCTGTCTGAGTTGGTCGTTACTCTCAGAGAATCGCGAAATGATGGAGAGGAGGTCGAAGCGGTGCCTTTTCGTTCTGCTCGGGCTTCTCCAACCGCGACTCGGGTTCCGCCCTCGCGAGTGACAGGGAATCCGACTCCGCTCTCGCCAGTAACGTGGATTCCGACTCCGCCCTCGCCAGTAACAGGGATTCCGGCTGTCGTCGTAACCGTAGTACCAGTGACAGTAACGTGGATTCCGACTCCGCCCTCGCCAGTAACAGGGATTCCGGCTGTCGTCGTAACCGTAGAACCAGTGATTAGCGCCATCGCTGACACGCCACCACCTTACGGCCCGCCGCCAGGGATTGTGTGAATCGGCGGCCCGTTCAACGAGGCTGTGTAGCGAGCCGCGAGAAGCGCTCGCCGTGCGACTTATGTAGACCCCTAAGATAGGTTGTTCGCATGCGCTCGATGTCTTTCAACCAGTCGGGGTCCTTCTCTCGAATCTGTTCGAGGATATGCATCGCCTCTTCTGAGCGGCCAATACCAGAGTATACGAGAGCGCTGAGGAGTGGGGCGCGCTCTTCAAAGCCTCCTTTCAGCAGGAGCTCTGCATCCTGTTGGTTCAATGGCCGCCCGCGGTATATGTCACACAGAGTGGAGATTAACAATGCATCGCGCTCGTAGGGGGGACGATTGCGGAGAGATTGACCTATCTCTGCAATGTAATCTGAGCTTACCCCCTCGAGTAGTGCAAGCAGGGCATGCGCTCGCTCTGTTTCTGCTGTGTCTAGGAAGGCTTTGCTAGAGGAAAGAAAATTCCTTCCTCGGACTATGGTCGCGAGTAATTCCGGTCGGGAGGAAGATGGGATGGCTTGTGATGCATTAGTTACTTCGCTTATGAGCCGACAGATTTGCGTAGCTAAATCACGGTTTTCTATCTTACTCAGTGCGGCTTGCTCGTGTGCCGTCAGGAGTGAGCTAAGAGCGGTATTCAGATGCTTATAGCGTTTATAAGGGTCGTTGTTATCGGGCGCATTCAGGAGAAAGAATGCGTAAATTATGTTACCCAAAAATGATTTGGGATTAACTTCGTACGCTCTGCGAGCGAAATTCAATGGCATTTGTATATCATCTGGACTAATCATCGGGTGACGAGAGCGGGCTTTCCACACCGGGACCGCATGTAGCGCGGTCAAGGTAGAATCACAGGAGAAAGATCCATTCTGGAAGGTCGGAGGTTCAACGTTAGCGCGATACGAGCTTTCGATGCTGAATTTCGTGGTCAGAATAGTGTTGGGAATAGCAAAAATCTCGCGATCTCCCTCGATTTCTACTCTGCAGGCAGCGCACGCTCGTGCAATCATGTCGCACTCTGTAGCAAGCTGCTGCCTTACTTCCACCGGCAGAGCAGCATCCCACGGAAACGTACCATTCTGACAAACCATGAGAGATATGCTTGTCCGAGCAATCGTTCCGGCAATCTCTGCACGTTGCTGCTGAGAGAAGTGAGACGATTCCATCATTCGGGCGAACTCAGCAATGCTCTCCGGAGTAAGGCCATTGGGTAGTAGGCAGGCACGAGCCTCAAGGAGCGCCTGCGCGTCGAACTCACCCAAGACTCTGGGGTTGCTCCCAGAAACGGCCGCGGCATAGCCTCTGAGCTCGAGATCATTCATCTTAACGAGGGTTGATCGAGCTTGATGCTCCTTCTCGAGAGTACGTACCAGCACATCTAGTTCGCTGCTTTCACCCGTGTGGGTTCGCAGTGCTTGTAGCAGTTCAGGTTGTATGAGGTTTACCGCAGCGTCCAAGTTACCGTTGTTCTCTGCTTGGCGTGCGTCCCTCACTAGGCGCTCGGCCGCTTCGAGATCTGACGATAGCTCCGCCGCGAGCTTTGTCACCCTTTCGACTTCGGCTATTCGCGCATTAGCGGCGTCGTTGCGTTTGTCTATGACGACAAGGCCGGTCCCCACGAGTCCAGTGAAACTTGCTAGTACGGCGGTTGCGACACCCTTGTTTTTTCCTAGCCAGGCAATACTTTGATTCGTGGCGATCGTGGTGCGGTACCGGAGCCTCGATGGATTGGATAGACTACTCGAAAAAGCTTGAACCTGGCGGCCATCTAGAAAGGCTTCGAAGTCTTCTTTGAGTTCTGTGGCGTTGGCATATCGCAGCAGCGGATCCTTGTGGATGGCCTTGTGGATGATCGCAAGAAGCTCAGCTGGCAAAGCAGGATTGACGGCGAGCGGATCTCCATACAGGGAGATTGAATCTTGGGCCTGTTCGATGCGACGGAACAGCTCTCCAGGCGAGGCGATTGGGCAGGTCTCGAAAGGTGCTTGATTCAGCACCATATAGCGCAAAATCAACCCGAGCTGATACACATCTGTTCGCGTTGTGATTGGACCGCCTCCCGGCAGCTGTTCCGGCGCCGCATAGAGCAGCGTACCCCTGAAACCCGCGCTGTTCCCTGCCCCTGCCGGTGCATTGTCCGGCCAGCCCAAGTTGGAGTCGCTCAACGAGCCACCACTACTCAGACCAAAGTCGGTGACGAATACCTCCTTCTCTGGAGAGATCAAAATATTAGCGGGCTTCAGGTCATGATGGATGACCCCACGGTCGTGTAGGTACGCTACTGCGTCGAGAGTCTCACGAAAGAAGTGAATCAACTGATTGTCGCCGCTACGCCATTGAACCTTGGTTGGATCTGTCACTGCAGCCGCGAAGTAATTGTCGATGACCGCTTCGAGGATCGCTGCATCTCTCACAAGATCCATGACAAAGTATGGGCGACCCCCGTCTGTAACATCGAAAGTGTATATCTTGATCAGGTTTTTGTGCTTCAGGGTAGCGATCAGCTTAGCTTCTCCCCTGAAACGAGTCGTAGCTTCGAAAGTCGGTGCTCCTGTTAGTACTTTGATCGCCTGATGTCTTTCGAGATTGGGATCCCACGCCGCAAAGACGGCTCCCATGCCGCCTTGTCCGACTGAAACAAGTGAGGTCGTTGCGTAGTTCGCCTGAATAGCCGGAGTCCGCTTGAGATCCTCGAGTATCTCTTGGACGATTGCTGCTCTTGGCGGTGTGTGCTCTCGTGCTGGTGCAAACGCGCCCGCCAAAGAGTCTTCGAAGGCACCGGCTCGTAAGTCATGCGACTGCACCCCTAGCATGGAAAGCCTCAGGGCAGGTCGACCGCCTTTGTCTGCCCCATCTGGTGGTGTGTGCTGCTCTAGCCCCATGCTCCTACCTGCGTCTCAACTGGTTTCAGAGTGGATAAGTACCATATTTGCCCATGCTAAGGAAAAGAGAGATGAGCAAGCTGTCGGGAATTGAAGGTTTAGGGGGTCAGTAGTCAGATGCTCCCAAACTGCGAAATCGGTGTTTGAAATAGGAGGGGAAAACCGGATATCATCTCATGCCTATACATTTATTTTCGCAAAGTACATGGCGGTTGTATGAACCAAATTCGGCGCGTAAGCGATCCGCGGCGTGAGGAAGTGAATGGAACCATCATCATGCCGCGCGAATCTGTGGACTTTGAGCCGGAGATGTCCTACCTGCGCTCCATCGGTGCAAATGAGGCAGCAGTTCGCTGCATCCGCTGGGAAGATGTGAAAGCCCGCCTTTCCATGCTGCGCCAAACCCTGCCAGGGATAAAGTGTTTGTACGATCTCTCTTCCGAGGCGGATCCTTTGGTTTTGGAGCGGTTGAGAGATGAGGGGATAGCATTCTCGGCGTCTGGAGCTACTCATCTCGAGCGGCTCCAGGTGCTCAGTGTTCCTTCGTCCGGTGTCTCCCTAACAGCGGGTGCCCCACTCTCGGATACCATACAAGCTGCTCAGTCCATCAAGCCTCGAACCCTCAGTGTCGGTAGTCTCAGCGCCCTGGAGAGCCTGATCCAAAAGGGATGTGTTCCTTCTGTTGATTGGCATCCTATTTTGCAGATCGTTGTGCGATCTATGGATTCTCAGCCGTTGGTGAATCCGGTGAAGCTCAAGCCTATCCTTGATCGAGCCAAGGATGTCGGATTCTCGTCTTTCGGAGTTTCCATCGTTGTGGAGCAAGATCTGACGACACGAGAAGAGTACCATAGGTTGGTCGATAGTGTGCGCAGGGCCGCGCAGTCCTGCGCAGCGGAACAAGTCACAGTGGATGTCGTTCAAATTCTCGGAGGTCTCACCGATTCCCAATCTCTCAAACGGAAGGAGGTAGCGCTCGATTCGT
>JBILFA010000192.1:0-4044 GCA_044351795.1 Bdellovibrionota bacterium
ACGACGGTGAAAAATCCTCAATGTATCGCAGCGGATACATCTGCGGTTTTTCCCCGTCGCGAAAATCGAATATCAACCCAACCTCCCCTTTCTCGCTACGGGAAGGTTTTGCCTCGCTTCCTTAGACATGGCGCTGCGACGGCCGAGTGAGGGATTGCCTGATATGAAGTTGGCTGAAGAGCTGTTGATCGCTTGGTCACGAAAGGCTTGCACCTGCTCTCGTAGCTTGGTGTTCAGGTTAAGGATAGCAGTGGTAGTGAGAGCCTGGACCTTGGTGCCGTAGAAGGCCTTGAGCGCCGTGCCGTGATCTTCCTCGGACTGCTGATACGACGCCATCGACGCACGCTCCTTTTCGAGCAGCTTGCGAGAGATCGTATCGAGCTCACCGTTTTTCTTCTTGAGAGCCTCGACACGAACGAAGGCAGTGCTCAGGTCGTTACGCATCTGGAGTAGAAGAGGTTCCACGGCTGCGTTGATCTGAGCAGGGGCGGGTGTCGCTACTTTCTTGGGAGAGGCATCGGAGGGTGTGGGAACTGCTTCAAGCAGCGCCGCGACCACGACAATAGACGCGAAAAACCTTTTCCTGAAAGTAGTAGCCATGAGTAACCCCACCTAATGCTTCCCCGCAAAAGGATCGGCCACCCCTGGCTACCCTGTGTATAACTCGGTTGTTGATGTCCTTGATTGCCCGCCGTCGCTTCGCTATGGCGAGGTGCAGTGATGAATAGGAAGGTGAAATACCACCCTCACGGGAGCGTGTTGTTTTGCATGTCGAGCAGCGCTCAGAAGTACTCTCCAATTATCCCAATTACTAAAAATCAGCTACTTACACAGAAGCAATCGATCTTTCTATTCTTTATTCTTTTCCCTCGATGGAAGAGTCCGCGATGCTCTTCTGCCTGGTCTTGAAGAGCAATATGTTAAAGACTGTAACAGAAAGTGTGTATGGACCGTGCACCTGCACGTGCTCGTGAACGTAAACGTACCCGAAAGTGCTTAGATTCCGGGTAGGTGCACGTTTACGAGCACGAGCACGGTCACGTTCTGTGAACTATCATCCACAGTTTGCGATACAGTCTCATATGTTGGGACTCAAAGCATCGTAACAGGATGTATCCATAGCTGAGCTCCCCGGTTTATATCGTTTTAAGATGCGCGCATAACACGTCCGAGTTATAGTAACAAATGGCTTATGTCTCCACCGGGCACCCTCTGGCGCTCGAACGAGAGAGTGGCGGACCGCTATGCTTCCTGGCAGGCCTGCCTCGTGACCTGCCGGAGGCAATTCTTTCGAGACAGGTTGAAAGGCTCATGAGGTACGGATGATTACGCTCTCGCACGATCGGATGCTTACAATCGAAAGCACGATGGCAGTGGTGCGCGGCGAGAAGGTGTCGCTCGAGCCGGGCACTTGCGCCCTCCTCGCGGAGCGGAGAGTGCAGACCTTGTCGGCTCTGGCAGAGTGCCCGCGACCAGCGTACGGATTCAACCGCGGCTTTGGCCACAACGTCGACTACGCTGTCCCAGCTGAGGAGCTTGCGCTGCTGCAGAGAAATTTCATGCGTTCCCATGCGTGCGGAGTTGGTCCGGCTGCTCCGCGCGAGGTAGTGCGGGCAACGATGTTGCTGCGCGCGCAATCTCTAGCACGCGGGTACTCGGCGGTCCGACCAGAGGTTGTCGAATCGCTCCTCGCCTTTTTGAACGAAGGCATCACACCAGTCGTGCCGATGTTCGGCTCCGTCGGCGCAAGCGGTGATCTTGCTCCTCTCTCTCATATTGGCTTGGCCCTCATCGGCGAAGGGGAATGCTTCCTCGAAGGCAGCAACCAGCGCGTTGCCACGACGAAAGCACTGTCAACGCGAGGTGTTTCTGCACTCGATCTTGGAATGAAGGAGGGGCTAGCGCTCAGTAACGGTGTACAGTACTCCACCGCTTGCGGAGTGCTGGCGTGTGCCACGCTTCGCGATCTCCTCAAAACAGAGGCTCTCGCAACAGCCATTACAGCTCAGGTGATGCTCGCAAGCGATCAACCCTTTGCCGAAGAGCTGCATGCACTACGCCCACACCGAGGTGCAAAGATCGTAGCGCAATGGATCTGGAACCTGCTTCAGAACTCCCCGATCCGTGACAGTCATCGAGACTACGCCATCGACGCCGAAATTCAAGATCCGTACAACCTTCGCTGCGCAGCTCAGATCCTCGGAGCCTGTTACGATCTGATCGAAGAGGCCGCCGACACCCTCACAACAGAGATGAATAGCGCTACGGACAACCCGCTCATTCTGCCTGACGAAACTCTGCGCTACACCTCAATCGTTTCAGGAGGGCATTTCCACGGCATGCCCGTAGCGGTGAAGCTCTACAACCTGGTGCAGGCGGCAGTCATCATCGGCTCGGTCGCAAACGCTCGATGCAGCCGTTACATCGACGGAGCTCGCAACAAAGGGCTCGGCAACGACCTCGCCTGGCCCTCACTTACCAAGGAAGAGCGCGCTATCTCATCGAGCATGATGATCCCAGAGTACGTCAGCGCTTCCTTGGCAAACACCCTGCTGGGACTCTCGACGCCGAGCCATCTCTTCTCCATCTCTACGAATGCTGGTCAGGAGGACCACGTCAGTATGAGCGCAGGACTGGCAATTCGGCTCCTCGATATGCTTCCGCGTCTGGCGGAGACGATAGCCATCGAGCTGGCCTATTCAGCACAAGCTGCAGCGATTCGACGAACCACGCTCCGCATCCCGTCGAAGCACCAGCCGGACGCCCAAGGCGATGTCGATAGGGCAGTTTCAAAGCTAGAAGCCCTTGTAAAGAAGCGTGTCGACATTCCGCGGCTTCGTCCCGAGATTCAGATTAATCTTGGAGTCGAGATTCCAGCATCCTCAGCCCTCTTGAGTCCAGCGTCTGAAGCTGTTCTCGAGCGTCTCTGGGAGATCTTTCCGCCCGTGGAGAAGGACCGCTCCCTCTCAGCAGAGCTGCAGAAGTTAGCTGATGCCGTTACCTCAGGGGAGTTGGTGCGCGAAGCGAGTCGATTCGGGCCTTTTTCGGGAGGCACAGAATGAATTCTCCACACCCGCGTGAGCTAGCTCTCACGAACGCCATGATCGCTTCGATGGACTCATCCTCTCGATCTGAGTTCGGATTGCTGCAAGGCCTACACGCAATCGTAATCAAGCAAGGAGTAATCCAGGCTGTGACGCCGATGGCAGGCTTCAGCCCTCCAGGTGGCGCTCACGTACTCGACCTCGGCGGACGTCTTGTCACTCCAGGCTTGATCGATTCGCACACACACGTAGTCTTTGCCGGAGATCGCGCTCGCGAGTGGTCGATGCGGCTAGAGGGGAGAACGTACGAGGATATCGCTGTAGCGGGGGGTGGGATACTCTCGACAGTGAAAGCCACAAGGGCAGCGAGTGAACAGGAGCTGCTCGAGCTAGCTCTCGAACGGCTCTCGCTCATGGCTAGAGATGGTGTCACCTGCGTCGAGGTCAAGTCCGGCTACGGCCTTTCAATCGAAGACGAGCTAAAGATACTCCGAGTCGTTAAGAGGCTAAAGGTATCACAGCCCATAGAAGTATCGGCTACACTACTTGCTGCTCATACGGTGCCTCCGGAGTTCGCCTCTAATCCCGATGACTACGTCCAGCTTATCTGCGAGGCTCTCATCCCGCGCGTTTCTGCCGAGGGGCTGGCTGAATCAGTTGACGTGTTCTGTGAGCCAATAGCCTTCTCGCTCAGCCAATGCGAACGGATATTCGACGCGGCTCAAGCGCACGGCCTGGCCATCAGGGCACATGCGGAGCAGCTGTCTAGAACCGGATGCGCCCTTGCGGCAGCTGCGCGCGGAGCCTTGTCAGTAGATCACCTGGAGCACCTCTCTGAGCAAGATGCAGCAGCGCTACGTGGACACAAAACCGCAGCCGTTCTACTGCCAGGAGCCTTCTATGCTCTCAGGGAAAAAAAACTACCTCCCATCAAAGCGCTTCGCTCCGCGGGTGTTCCCATCGCCGTGGCAACTGACTGTAACCCCGGCACGAGCCCCTT
>JBILFA010000193.1:0-4017 GCA_044351795.1 Bdellovibrionota bacterium
AACTTCGGCGTCGACAACCAGGGCGAAGGGGGTATTTCCCGATCGGTTAAGGGTTATTGATTCCGGACGAACACACACAAGGGCCGGTCCACTCGCTGGCGGCGTAGAGCAGTTCAGAGGCAAGTCATAAGACAAGGGCGGAGAGGTTCGTAATCGCGCAACAACTGACCCTGACCCCGACCGAACCTGAACCTCGCACGGAATGAGGTTGGCATCCCCTAGAAACTGCGCCGCAAAGACCGAGGTCGGTCGCTCGTACAGATCTCGGGGAGGCCCCTCCTGCTCTACTCGTCCGCGGTTGAGAAGAGCGATCCTGCTCCCGAGGGTCAATGCGTCCTCCTGATCGTGGGTCACATACACCATGGTGACCCCAAGCTTGGTGTGAAGGGTGGAGAGCTCTTGTCGGATCTCGTCGCGTAGCCTAGCGTCGAGGTTCGACAGGGGTTCGTCGAGTAGGATAATTGAGGGGCGAATCGCCAGGGCTCGCGCCAGTGCGACGCGTTGCTGCTGTCCGCCGGAGAGTTCGTGCGGATAGCGATGTGCGAAGCCCGCAAGGCGCACGAGCTCTAAAGCTTCTCCGACTCTAGCTCGGGTTTCCTGTGAGGAGAGGCGCCGAACCTCTAGGCCGAAGCTTATATTCTGAGCGACCGTCATGTGCGGCCAGAGAGCGTAGCTCTGAAACACCATTCCGATTCCACGTTCATGGGCCGGAACCTCATCGAGCAAGCGACCATCCATGAGTACTGAGCCGGTGTCGGCACGTTCGAGGCCGGCGATGATGCGTAGAAGGGTCGATTTGCCGCACCCTGAGGGACCTAAGATAAAGAAGAACTCGCCAGAGCTTATTTCAAGCGACACGTCGTTCAAGACGGCGGTCGGTCCGAAGTTTTTTGAGATGGCGCGAAGGGAAAGAGAGCTCACGAGGTGGGTATAACGGTCGTCTCTGTTTCCATCAAGACGCTATTGCATAAGAGCGGCGCATAAGAACAACCAAGGGCAGCGGCGCATCGACGCAACAGACCGCCGTTCGTGCCGATTACTGTCATCGTATTTCGTATCGTCCATTAGTATGGCAGCATCGGTGGGGTATGCCTGCGCGTCGTTCCTTTCGTCCAAAACCGGCTTGGCAGAGCGCCGGTACTCCGATCCTCTCGCTTGTGCGTGAAGGCGGCCGAGTCCGTGTGGATTTCGCCTACTCGCCTACTCGGGTCAAGGCGATAAAGGCTATTCAAGGCGCGCGATTCCACCCCGATGACAAGAGTTGGTCGATCCCCTTCACGGCTGTCGAGAGCGTTATCTCCTCAAAGGAGTTCCCGCCCACGCAAGTCTTGAACGGCCTCGGGGAGCCGGATGTGATCCCTCGGTCGCTAGACGAGGCGATGAAAGCCTTACGGGAAAACCCCTTTAAGGTCGACGAAGAGACGGTATCGGCTGTCTGTCCAGAGGTCGTAATACGCTTGCATGGAGAGAAACGGCGTCTACGTGTCGTTCCACGGCTGGGCTCGACGGGTCATAAACTCGTTATGAAAAGTCCAGGTGCGCTCTTCTCAGCCTTCGATACTGCGTATGTCGTGCCGACGGAAAGGCTAGGAGCCCTGCTAAAGAGATTACGAGATTCACGCGTTACCTTCGCGGTTGATGTAACGGCGGGTGAGGAATTGGCACGCTCGGCCTCGCTGCGCAGCGAGATCCTCGAATCGCCGACCCTTTTCGGCTCGGATCAGCTCGCAGAAGCTCTGCTGGTGCCATTCGTCACCTCAGTTCACGCGGAGCCGGGCGGTTTTCGTCCCTGTTACTTCACCTCCGAGCAGTTTCGGCTTGCGTTCCCGGGTGTGCAGAGAAAGGGAGCACAGAAGCCCTTTGTGCTCGACGACAAGGGGCTGCTCAAGCTCAGCGCACGTCTTGACGCGCTACCGTTCACCGTCTGGCTGACGCGCGAGGTGCACGACTTTTTGGATCGGAAGCGCGCTGACCTGATGGCGGAGGTCGGCACTATCGAAGGTCCACTCGAGGATGCAGCGCTCGAGGTGCTCTCCTTGCCGCTCATGTGGCGGATCTCGAGCTCGGGTTGCGGCTCTCTTGTGATTCATTTACCCCCTGAGAGTGACGTTCGGGATCTCGTCGTTTCGCGCTGCATGGAGCTCCTCGGTACGCGCTACGACAATGAAGCGAAGTGTTTAATTATCGAGATACCGGATTCTAAAGTTGGGTTGCTCGTCTCAGAGATGACGCATCTGTGCGAGGTGCACGGCCTTGCGGCTATTCCCAAGAGTGAGAGCTTTGCCCGGTTAGAGCGAGATGTGGCTGAGCGAACTAAGTTGCGCGAGGTCGGGGCCTACTACGCGTCTCTCGATGATGTGCCCGCAGAGAGCGTCTTGGGGCTCGATGTCGAACATGCGGCGCGCTTGTTTCCTCATCAACGCGTGGCGGTACAGTGGCTTTCGCAGATGCCGCACGCCTTTTTGGGTGACGACATGGGACTGGGGAAAACGCTCTCGGTTCTCTCGTATTTCTCAGCTTTGAAGCGCAACTCAGGTTTCGAGTTGCTACTCGTTGTGTGTCCGAATTCGCTGACGCGCAACTGGCTGCGCGAGGCGAAGATGTGGTTTCCTGACTTGCGCGCCACCGTGCTCGCCGGTGACAAGAGCTCCAAGGCGTGGGCTCTCAGGCTTCTTACGAGTGGCGCGATTGATTATGATGTCTTGGTCGTAAACTACGAGGCGGTACGGCTCGAGTACGTTATTCCCGAGCTGGAAAAGCTCACAGGTCAGCGCAAAACACTCCTGTGCCTCGATGAATCTCAACGGGTCAAGAACCCGCAAGCCAAAACGTTCAAGGCGCTGATGGACCTAGCGCCGAAATGCAGCAGGCGCGTTCTCCTGAGTGGAACTCCGACTCCCAAAGATGTGAGCGATCTCTGGGCGCAGATACGTATCCTTGATGGGGGTGAGAGGTTCGGCAAAAGCTTCTACAAGTGGCTCAGCTCTGTTGCCGAACTCGGTACGGAGTACAGCGATTTCGCCGTAAAGAAGTTCAATGACGAGGCGGTGAACGAGAGTATCTTGCGGGTGCATGAGATTATGCTCAGGCGCCGCAAAGAACGGGTTGTAAACCTCCCCGAAAAGACCTTCACCGTCCGAGAGATCGAACTCTCCGGTAGTCAGCGCGAGCGCTACGACGAGATTCGTGAAGGCCTGATGCTGCGTATGCGGGCTCTCTCAGGTGAACAATTTATCCGTGAGATTACAAATATCCTAGAAGAATATCTTCGCGCGGTGCAGGTGGCTTCGAATCCACGGCTCGTCGATCCCCTATGGAAGGGTGAACCGGCCAAGTTCCTCGAACTCGATGAGATCGTTGATGAGGTGGTACGAGGTCAGGGACAGAAACTGGTAGTCTGGACCAACTACCTTGGGAACATTCGAGAACTCACCGATCGCTACAAAGACCTTGGGGCCGCTGCATTTAGTGGTGAGGTCTCCGCGTCCGACCGTGAGGCTACCGTGAGAGCGTTTCAGGAACAGGAGACACCCCGTATTCTCGTAGCGGTGCCGGCCGCAGGAGGGGTTGGTATCACCCTCACAGCCGCTCAGACTGCCGTTTATATCGACAAGACATGGAATGCTGAGCACTGGATGCAGTCCGTGGATCGGATTCACCGTATAGGCCAACGAGGTACGGTAAATATCATCTCGTTCTTGGGGTGCAAGGTCGACGAGATCATTCACTGGAATCTGCGACGCAAGGAGCGCGCGCAGGCTGAAGTTCTCGGTGATGAGACTCGTAGCGGCAAGGATAACACCGGAAGACCCTCTCGGGCCGAGCTTTTGGAGGCCCTCGAAGACTAGCACATCGACCCTAAAATTTTGGTCACCTGTCGGCAACGGCGTTGCGGTCGATGTGCTAGTGGTTTCTATGGTGTTTTCGCCGCAAGTGGCGGCGAAAACGAACAGCCCTAGTGCGGCGGACGGCATTTATACGTGAAAAAACGTTCCGGTTGCCGCACTAGCACATCGA
>JBILFA010000002.1:0-93647 GCA_044351795.1 Bdellovibrionota bacterium
CGTCACAGGCCAGCGATAAAAAACACCAACACCCTGATTTTACTAGATCGAAAGATATCTGATGACACTATATAGACTACAGACACCTAGTCTAGGGGTGCATTTTGTGGCACCATTGCATCTAAGAAAGAAATAGAAGCGCGGCCAAGACGCCTCGCAACACATATAGTTAGAGCGCCTCTCTCGCGCCCATTGCGACCTTTTTCCACGCTCATCTGTGTCGCTCCTGGTAGCCATCGCGGCGTCTCATTAGGACGATAGATGAACCACGATACAGAAACCACCTGCTCGAAAACCGAGTCAGCCTCTTTTTCCACTTTGATAACGGACCCGGCGCTCGTGCAGTCGCTGCACGATAATGGAATCACGACTCCTACTCCCGTGCAGAAACTGGCGATTCCCAGAGCTATGGCGGGCAAGGATCTTATAGTTCAGGCTCAAACGGGTAGCGGCAAAACGCTAGCGTTCATGCTGCCGATCCTCCTAGAGCTCAAGAAGGATCCGGAGAATATTTCGACTACTGCTCTCGTCATAGCGCCGACTCGGGAGCTGGCTCTTCAGATTTGCAACGTTGTCAGTCAGGTCTGCCCTGAAGTGAAACCTGCCTGCATCATAGGCGGCGATTCGATCGACAAACAAATTAAGGGTCTGCGAGTAGACAAACGAATTGTTGTCGGCACTCCCGGCCGGCTACTAGACCTATTAAATCAGCGCGAGATCTTTCTTCGTCGCTGCAAACAGTTCGTACTCGACGAGGCTGACGAGATGCTCTCGATGGGCTTCCTGGAGGACGTGCAATCCATCCTGAAACGATTGCCCAGCAAGCGACATGGCATGTTCTTCAGTGCCACCCTGTCACCTCGCGTAGGGATGCTGGCGCAAAGCTTCCTGCACACTCCTGAAACTATCGAGGTTGAAAGGAACGAGGAGAACACACCGGATATTAAGCACCTCTTTTGCCGTGTATCAGGAGGGGTCGCCGACAAGGCAAAATCACTCTGTAATGTGCTCGAGCAGGAAAACGCCTCATCGGCAATCATCTTCTGCAACACGAAGTCGGATACCGAACTAGTCGAAGTTTTCATGCGAAGACGTGGATTCAACGCACAGCGTATCAACTCGGACCTTTCCCAAAAGGAGCGCGTCAAGGTACTTGATGGCCTCAGAGATGGGACGTTGCGCTATCTGATTGCAACCGATGTTGCCGCCCGTGGCATCGACATCAGCCACTTGGAACTCGTAGTCAACTATTCGATTCACAACGACTCGGAAGCCTATGTTCACAGGACCGGGAGAACCGGAAGAGCAGGACGAAGTGGTATCGCAATCAGCCTTGTAGCGCCCCAAGATAGCGGAGCTTTTTATGGGATTCAGCGCACTCTCGGGATACCGTTCGAAGAGATCCCCTGCCCTACCGGCGATTTGACCACGGCGACAGCGGTCAAGTCAGCGGCGACCGTCTAAGAGACAAGACTCCTCGTGGCGGATCATGTGCAGCATAGCTGCCCCCTCTGCTCAAACTGCACATGCAGCAGCGAAACCTCTGCGTATGGGCGGCGCTACCTCACATGCCCCGAATGTCATCTGGTGTTCATGCGTCCTGACTTCAGACCATCTCAAACTGAAGAACGGACTCGGTATGAGCTGCACCGGAACGATCCGGACGACAGCGGCTACCGAGAGCACCTGCTGAGGGCTATTGTGCCGCTTTCAGCCGTCGTTCCGGCAGGATCGGGAATCGACTTTGGTTGCGGCCCGAGTCCTGTCGCCGCGGGAATACTCCGAGCGATGGGCTATACCGCCGCGAGTTATGATCCTTTTTTCGCCCCTGACGAGGAATTGCTCCAGCGACAATACGATTTCGTTTTGTGCATTGAAGTAGCAGAGCATTTCTTCGCGCCATCGATCGAATTCAATCGCCTTCATCAATTATTGAGGTCCGATGGTTGGCTCGCATTGATGACCAAACTTGTCACAGCTGAGCAATCACTCGAGACGTGGTGGTACACTAAGGATCCGACCCATGTGAGCCTGTATTCACGACATACCATCGACTGGATACAAAAGAAGTGGGGATGGACTCTGCATTCAGAGTCGAATGACGTGCATCTGTTTCACAAGGCCTGAACGGAAGCTTCCTCTGAAAATCGCCGAAGGAACAAATACCGCCCCTCAATGACACTATCGGAAATATTAGTTATCCTTGCTGGATGATGTGGATTATCCTCTCACTCCTTGCTGGATTAGCTGATGCGGCTCGCGACACGTTGTCCAAGAGGGCTTCCGCTACCACGCCCCGAACACTCATAACGTGGTCGTATTCTCTCTGTGCCCTGCCCTTCTTTTTACCCGGGATGATTCGCAATGCTCCTCCGGAACTACCACTAGAATTCTGGGGACTCCTCTTGTTCGTATCCTCGTGCCACGTCGTGGGGGGACTCGCTCTCGTAAGGGCGCTTCAAGCATCAGATCTCTCCCTGTGCATTCCGATGATGGCCTTTACTCCGGTATTTTTGCTTGTGGTTGGGCCTCTATTGACAGGGGACGCAACGAGTATCTCGAGCGTTGTGGGAGCTGTTCTGGTCACGGTCGGTTCGTATGTTCTTAACGTGGGCATGGCTCGAGAGGGCATTCTCGCTCCTGTGCGAGCTTTACTCAGCGAAAAGGGCTCGCGAATCATGCTCGGCTTGGCTCTTCTATGGAGCGTTACGGGAAGCATCGATCGCATAGCTGTAAGACGATACGATCTGTTTTTTTGGGCAAGCGCTCAGTTGTCGACGATTGCGTTACTATTGCTCCCATTTTTGTGGCGCGCGGGAGTTCTCAGTTCTGCTACCATCAAGAAATCATTGCGAGGATTACTCTTTATCGGGAGCGCAAACGCTCTCTCGCTGGGAGCGTACCTGATAGCTCTCCAAATGGCGCCGGTACATTACGTAGTCTGCTTAAAACGCTCGAACATCCTCTTTTCAGTCGTACTCGGACGCTACATTTTCGGGGAAAAGTTTATTGCAGCTCGGCTACCAGGTGCGCTTCTGATGTTGACAGGCGTAATCGTCATCTCCTTCTGTCGTTGAGTGAGCAAGTATGCACCTGAGCGAGCATCTTGGACGATGAACCTATGTTCTTATATGGCTTTGCGAGCAGACTAGCTGAACAGATTGAGCAGCATCGCCGCGAACCTTGTGAACACAAGATGCAGGTAGTGATTAAAGATACAGAGATCGATCCGACAGGCAGGAGTTTACCCCTTCTCGCCCACCAAGTGCGCTTCTCACGTTAGTAGGTATAATCGCAATCTCTCTGCCTCTCTCTCGTTGAGCGGGCATGTCGTAGGGGGACAACGTAAAAAACCAATCATCCGTCCGATCTACTTCAATCAGACAATCATATCTTACCACTTCAGCTACGCTCTAATAACTCTTCTTTCCTGAGTCAGATCATCCATCCACGTCATCAGCGGCGCTCAGAATGACCGCCTAAAAGAAATTACAGATCCATTTAGGAGGGTTTGGTTATGAAGACACTTTTCTTAGGAACAACCGCGTTGGTCGCAGGTGCTTTGATACCGAGTATTAATGAGGCTCACGCTCAGAACAATGGCCGCGTCGGTCGTATAAATCTTCGGATCGCCAACGTGGCGTGCTCCGCTGTTTCCCCGCAAACGGCGACCGGATTGAACCCTAATCCAAGTGACATTAACGATGGTGATCTCGACGACGCGGAGATACTCGCCCTACAAGAGGGCTGTACGCTACGAGCAATAGCGACGGATCGGGCGGGAAACCGAATCGCCGGTGAGGAGCTTACTCTTCTCAGAGCTGAAGCGCCTGCCGGGACGCGCTTTCCCTTCGGATATGCCAGAACGACGGATGCCCAGGGGGTTGCCACCTGGCGCTTCCGACCGACACCTAACACCGACTTCATCTATGAAGCAGTTAGTGCGGGACGAAGTCAGCCGCGCGTGGCCTCGAAAAATGTTGAGATCCAACTCTGTACGGGGCAGGACAGCATTGATGTCGTGGAATCGGCCCCTACCAACGACGCCGGAATGGGGTGTCAGTATCTCAATAACGGTGGCAATGGCGGTATCGGTGACAATGAAGGCGACATCATCGGTATAAACCCAGTTCAATAACAAGCAGAGCATCCGAGCACTCTATTTGTGTTCGGATGCTCTAGCGAGCAACGCCTTCAGGCTGCTTTCTGAAAGGTCTTTTCAAGAGCTTCTGCTATTGAATGCGCCGGAGCGAATCCCAAATCCTTGCGCGCTCGTGAGATATCGAAATAGTGGCTCGTATACATCTCGGACACCAAGAAACGAGTCAGGAGAGGCTTGAACTCAATACCTGGCACTAGGAGCAGTCGCGAAATACCCTCCATGAGATACGCGAGGGTCATCGCAGTACCTGCGCTGATAGCCTTCGACACCGGGCTCAAGCCGTTCGCCACCAGAACTTGATCGATCCAGCTCCACATCTTGACCGGCTCTCCCTGACTGATGAAGTACGCCTTTCCTCCGACCTGATCAGGGTTACTCTCCAACGCTTGCATTGCCAGGAGGTGCGCTTGGACGCAATCATCGATGAAGGTCAGATCGACGAGGTTATCACCATCACCGATACGCGTAAGCCGTCCCTGCCGAGCGCGCTCAAGTATCGTTGGCACAAGATTAGTGTCTCCGGGACCCCAGATAAGGTGCGGCCTAAGAGCGGTAGTTCGAAGCACTCCGGGCTCATCGTTCGCTAAGACTTCCTGTTCCGCTTGCGCTTTTGTCTGTGGGTAGAAAGCGTCAAAGCGTTTGGGATATGGGTATGACTCATCCACTCCACACAACTGATTCCCATCGTGAATAACACTGGGAGAGCTGGTAAATACGAGACTATGAACCCCCGCCTTGCGGCATGCATTCACGATATTTCTCGTTCCCCTCACATTCGTGCGAAAAAAGTCGGTGTAACGACCCCACATATCGACTTTAGCTGCAGTATGAAATACGCCATCTGCGCCTTTGAAGAGTTCCCACCAGGAGCTATCGTCACTTCCGAGATCCACCTGGGCCGAGGATATGCCAAGTTCGGCAAGTTCAGGATAATTCCCCCTCGACAACGAGAGAACCTCATGACCGGCCTGGACTAGGGCGATAGCGAGGGCCTTGCCCACAAAACCACCCCCTCCAGTGACGATGTATCGACGTCCCATAGCGGCTATGCTGCTCGTTTCATGACGAGAAGCTTGTCAGCCCACTCTCCGAGCTGGTCTCGGAAGATCTTCGCGTTGTGACGAGCATCGACGGGAAAAGACTTGTGAAAGAAAAACAGTTCGATTCCTTTAGTCAGATCACTCTTGTCGGCAAGGGCTCTAAGCTCAGCACGAAAAGCCTCCTCGAGCTCACCATTTTCGGGCCAATGCTGAGGATACGGCTCTACTACAAGAGCTGGTTCGCGATTACCACGTACCCCCACGAGAGCTGAGCGACGCACATTTGCAAGCGTATTAAATATCTCTTCGATCGGAACGCTGTGATAGGCACGCTCGGCGGTGTACACCGAGTGCGATTTCCTTCCACAATAATAGAGTGCTCCGTCAGTATCGAGATAACCGAGATCTCCCATGCGGTGCCAAAATTTCTCACCATCGCGAATCTTTCCCACTTTGTTCGCATCTGGGCGGTGCAAATATTCCGGGCTCACATTTCCACCCCGGACGATCACCTCTCCTATCTCTCCAACCGGGAGTGTTCGACACTCTTCAATCGAGCGGAGAGGCTCTGTGGAACTCTCTATGACTCGAACCTCGAGGCCTGGAATGGGTCGACCCACAAGAGTTCCCAACTCTCCCGTAACTGCAAGCCTTCGCTCGTACCTCACGAGCTCAGTCGCCGTAACAAAGGTCATAGGAAGCGCTTCGGTTGCCCCATACGGTGTAGAGGCTTCGCCGTTTGGAATCACACGTTTTACCAGGTCCAGTGTCGATTGAGGCACGGCGGCTCCCGCCATGAAGACACGCTTGATCGTGGGTAGCGTTGCTCCTGTGCGCAGTGCGTACTCTGCTATTTTGTTCCAGAGGGTTGGAGAACCAAAAGATGACTCGATACCGAGGTCACCAACCAGCTTAATGACCTGCGCCGGATCGAGCGCCAACGGTTTGCCGGAGGGCATTGTCGGGAACACACTCGCAATCCCTAATGCTACGTTGTAGAGCGAGAATATCGGCAGCAAGGCTAGATCTCGAGTTCCAGGCTCCTGTCCCAGGACATCTCTGATGATACGCAACTGCTCAGCGAGCATGGAGTTGGAGAATACGACTCCTTTCGGCGTGCCTGTAGCTCCAGAAGTAAACGCAATCAAAGCGGCATCAGTTGCATGAAGTGAACCATCGCGACGCAAGATAGGTAGCGGTATTGGAGCTATCGGTGCATTCGCGAAGCGCTTGAAATACCCGAGCGAATACCCCCTCGAGAAAGCCCACTCGGAAGCAGTCACATAGAACTTTACCCGGTGGAAGAGCGAGCGCCTGAGGAACCGCAACAGCTGTGCTCGCGGCGACCCAATGAAGACGTGTGGGTCGATATCTTTGATGCAGCGGGAGAGTTTCTCAAACCCGATGCCCGGATCTACGAACACTGGAGTAGCTCCACGACCGGCCACAGCCAGAGAGAGCGCGAGGAAGTCCGCTCCCGGAGTCACGAGCATCAACACCCTGTCTCCTGCAGCCAAACCGAGATCGTTCAAGCCCCGTTGGTATTGATTACTGAGTTTGACGAGATCGCTGTACGACATGTGCGAATAGTGCAGAGAACTGCCGTTGATTGGATCTCTTACCCACCGCGGAGTAATAACCGCAGATGCTGTAGGTGTCTCCTCGGCGAGCTTAACAACTCGCTCGTACATCACATGGGTGCTGCCCTGCTCACGATCCGGAATATCGGCGACCGCGACACTCGAGGTATCGACTTTCTCACGAGGTCTTGAAAGGAACTCTCTGATCGCAGGAATAGCTACCTGCTGCGCATCGTCCAAAACGAGGTGAGAAGCTTCCGGTATCTCCAAGATTTCCGCCTTCGGAAAATGTGCTGCTACCTTGCTGAGCATCTCCCGGTGAAAGCAAGGATCATGCAGACCCCAGATGATCTTTACCGGCTTCTCTGCAATCTTCGGTAAGCCTTCGGCGATCTCTACCATCTGCATGTATGTCGGATGATCGTTGTCGAAAGGAATATCATCTACGAAATCCCAGATCGCATCGCGACGTTGACGAGTCGTATACGGCGAGAGATAGCCACGCGCTATGTCAGGGGTGAGTTTTTTGTACACGCCCACGGATGTTGTGAGGCGAACAAACGAAGCGGTATGTCGCGTGAGAAACTTCCCAACTACAGGCGCAGCCGCAAGCTTTATAAACGACGGCAGGCTTTCCGTTTCCGTGAGAGTGGTGTTGAGGTATATCACTCGATCGACACAATCGAGCTTTCGAAGCATGAACCCGGTCCCAAGTGGACCACCCCAATCATGCATCACAATGGAAAACGACGTCAGGCCGAGGGCGTTGACGAACTCCTCGAGCTGATTTATTCGGTCCACCGCCCGAAATCTCTTACCCGGCGTCCGATCAGAGAGCCCCATGCCCAAGAAGTCTGGAGCTATAAGACGAAAGGAGTCCTTCAGCTCTCGAATGACGTTACGATAGAGATAACACCAGGTTGGGTTACCGTGCAGCAAAAGGACGACCGGCCCACGACCTTCGTCCACATAGTGCATGCGGTATCCGGCTACCGATACGAACCGCGACTGAAATGGAAGCACCTGAACAGACAACGCTTTGCCTCTCTCGGACTACCACTCAATGCCCAAGAAGAGCGCGTTCAATCCTGAGCCGAATCCGGTCAAGACTATCTTGTCGCCTTTCTTAGTGCCCTTTTGGTCCACCCCGATGGCAAATGCCGTCGGAAGTGCCGCCGAAACTAAGTTGCCCCGGTTCTGATAAATCGTGAATTCCTTCGAATAGTCGAGACCGAGCGTGTTGTAAAAGGCGTCATTCACCTGTCTCCCTACCTGGTGACAGTACACGTGGTCAACGTCGTCTTTACCCCACCCCAACACTTCAGAGGTCTCCAACCACGTCCGTGATCCAAGAACAGCCGCTGCTGCGATGAGCTTTGAGGACTCAGTTTCCATTATCGGGCCCATCTCAGGCCCATCAACGAGATGATAGTCGACATTTCCGCAGCATAGATCGCTATGCTGCGTCCCTGAGCGCGTGGCACCTCCAAGGATGCGGTGCTTCGTTTTCGAGATACTTTCGTGACACAACACATACGCTACGGCTCCCGAACCAATAGTGAAGGTCGGCAACATCCTGAGTAGCTGATCTCGAGTAAACTCCTTATCCTGCGTCAGCAGATTTTTGAAGGTCGATTCAAGGATGATACGGGTGTGCTCTGCCGATACTACAACGCCCGCCTTCACTATTCCGGCTTCAATGAGGTTGGACAGAAAGAAGATACCGTCCATGAACCCCAAACACGCATTGCTGACATCCAGAGCGATTCCACCTTCGTCTAGTCCGAGGTTTCGATGGATCAAGCAACCAGTGGCTGGCTCAAAATAGTCCCGAGTTACCGAGCAGCTTAGAAGCGCGCGGATTTCACTGTCGGGAAGTCCGGACTTGTCTATTGCATCCCTCGCAACTTCGGTTCCGAGCGTGCTCGGTCGCTCATTGATATCCCACAACAAGCGGGAGCCTATTCCGGTCAGGCGCTCGAGGGTACCGAACGGAATCCCCAACTTCTGATAAACTTCAGCGAGCCGATCCTCTACCTCCGCTGAGGTCAACTCCTGCGGGGGAACGGTTATCGCCATCGATTCGAGGCAAACGTGCTTATAATGGAATGCGACCATAGAAACTAACTCTCACCTACATCTTGGACGGGCGCTTAGATTCATGTCGAATTACCACATCCGGGGGCGGGTTACAAATATCGGGCGACCATTTTAAGCTGCTGCCGCGTTGGCTGATGAAGTAGGAATTGAGCGGCTCGCGCACCTGAGGCCTTGTGCTATCACCCAGGTAACGTCCCGAATATTCAATCAATCTGAGAGGTATGCGATGCCAGGACGAGCTTTGGGAAGGGATTGCGTCAAACGAAAAGGCCCTCCTTGAGGGAGGGCCGCCATTTTCCATGTGCGCGCTGGCTAGGACTACGAGAGGAACCGTTGAACCGATTCTCGTGAGAGACTCCCCTCGTGCGCCTGCCGTGCTAGGCGCTCGTTCTCCCATATGCGCTCGTAGAGCTCGTTAGCTAATGCCACTGCCGCATTGACATCCTTAACAGACACTTCCGCGGCATCGCTGTTAGCCTGCTCTACCTCTTCGGTCGAGCTCGCTATGAAGCCTAGTACCGTCGACGACTGAGACAGGTTATCAACTGCCGATTCCAAGCCACTCAACGCGACCATCTCCGGAGGATCCCGTTGCGCGCCGTCCTCCAGAGGTGGGGTACTGAATTTATTGAATATCTGCCGCGCGGGCGGCGCCGGGCTCGCCTCCTCGTTCGACTCCACTCCGCCTACCATCTTTGCTGATAACAGGCGACTGAAGGCGGCAGATCGTGGTGGTCCCGAAGGGTCAAATGAGAAGCCACTCATACTACTACTAACCTCACTGTCAGACGGACAACCTATCGACATCACTATAGATATCTCTGGTTATCCTGGTCTATTTCCTAACCTGACTAATCTCCTTTACTTTGCTGTCATGGTCTAGACAGGCACATTGCCTGATTTCAATCAGATAGCATCTTAGATAGCCAAGTCTCGACCTCATTCTTTTCCGCTACATGTTGTATCGACGCTCTACGCAGCATCTGTACGATCCACAGCGCAATTTATACGAGTTTGGTCCACAAAGGGGGTCAGAGATCCCAAAACAGCCCTCGCTTCGCATAGCGACACAATGTTTGCCGACAGACCGATTGAGCCCCGATGTTTGTTCCTAAATTAATATCCATGTGCCCATGTCCCTCGCGTGAGGCTATACTTGTTGGCGACCGGAGAGTTTTTTCTCTCGAGAAGGCCGTTTGCGGCACGAGAGGCTGTTAGTTTTCGCTGACTATGGCGGCGGAAACGCTATAAAAATATTAGTACCTGGTTCGCAAGACGCTTATTTTCACATGAAAAAACGTATCGGACGAAATTACTAGTTAATCCGGATAACACAGCCCGACGTGCGGTGGCTTGATTCCCGAGTCATGAGGCTGTTGCTCGAAAACGAACTCGATTTCCGCTAAAGGAATTGAGGCTAACTCCTGAATCGGACACCGCATGAACGAGACAAGCACTCAAGTATTCACTGATCAATTCATTGCCCGCATCGAGGAGCTCCTCACGACTCAACATCGGTCGGCCTTCGAACACTTTCGAATTCCGCGAACCTCTCGTATCGGGATATCGACCAAAGATTTTCTCCTCAGACTCTTCGCACGCGCGCCGCATGAGTTTCTCGTATCTCGCACGATTGCTCAGGTAGCGGCGATCGTCGCAGGATGCCTCGAGACGATCGAGGCCATGACCGTATCAGCCGACCGTGTACAGGTGTCAGTGAAACATGAAGGGGTAAGCCTCTCGCTCTTTACTGCGCTTGACGACTGTCCTTTCATCGTGAGCTCGATTGCCGAACGTTTGTCGGATGCGCACATTCGTGTGAATGCGTTTCTTCATCCGATATTCATATATAAAGGAGCTCCCGTTGCAGTGTCCTACGTGGACATTGATCCTGCATGCCGGGAGTCCGTAACTGCTCTCCTACCGCGCCTTGCAGAGACCATAGAGGTATTAAAGTGCGTCGTGGAAGATTTCGAGCCGATGTCGTCGTTTGTGGAAAGAGCATCGACGTCGATTAACATGCGGGATGTTGTCGTAGAGTTCGGGACAATCCAAACGCACGAAGCGTCAAACCTTTTGTCGTGGCTCGTCGATGGGAGTTTCTTTCTACTCGGCACGGCCACGTTCAAGGAGTTCGGGGAAGCCGTGCCGGAGGAGGCGCTTGGACTTTGGCGCGTAGCCGGAACCTATCGCGAAGAGATTTTCTCCGAAATACGCGAGGATCTTCGGGCATTGGAGAATACGCGACTGGATCTGTCGATCAGAAAGCTCAGGCACTGCTCCGCCGTACATCGCCCCGCAACCCTCCTGCATATGCTTCTTCGAACGTCTCGTGAACCGAACAAGGTGGTTTCCCTGTGCGGATACCTGACCTCAAAGGCCTGGACCAAAGAGGCGCAGGACATCCCGCTTGTTCGTCAAAAAGTAGCCCGAATCCTGGAGGATGATGCCGCGCTACCAGGCTCGCATGATTACAAGTACATGGTAGAGGTGGTCGATAACATGCCGACCGACGATGCGTTCTGCGCATCACGAGCTGAACTTCATGCCTACATCAATCTGGCGCTCGGGGTATTCAGCCGAGAGGTTACGCGTTCCCACACTTCAATCGACGAACTGCGACGTAGAGCATTTACGATGGTGGTTCTCCCACCCGAACGCTACAGTGCGCGCGTTCGAGCTGAGATCCAAAAAAGAATAGAACTCACACTCGGGGCCACTCTTAATTCAAGTGAGGTGCATCTCGACTCCAGCAAGCGCCGTCAGCTGCGCCTGTATATAAGTACTCCTTTGCCCGACAACCACTCAGGTTCGATTCCGATCGACTCTCTAGCCAAAGCAATCATGCAGGCCACCTTGACCTGGGAACACCAGTTGGAGGAATACATTCTCGAGGACGGATTTACCCTACCGTTCCCCTCGT
This sequence comes from Bdellovibrionota bacterium, assembly GCA_044351795.1. Taxonomy (GTDB): domain Bacteria; phylum Bdellovibrionota_C; class UBA2361; order UBA2361; family OMII01; genus OMII01. Next base: position 11,806 of record JBILFA010000002.1, read on the forward strand.
CCAGAGTTTTTCCCGAAGACTACCAAGTAGCGACAGACATCAGCGAAGCGATCTTTGATCTCAAAACCGTAGCTGCCATCTCAGCCGAGACTCCGACCGGGGTCTCCTTATATACATCCACGCTACAGCAGGAACTACCTGTGGTCTCCATCTTCTCTCTCAGCTCAGACTTGTCAATCAGCAGCGCCATCCCGGTACTTGAAAATGTGGGACTCGAAGTACGCAGTGCACACTCCTACGTGTGCCATACACCCAGAGGTACGGTGTACCTTTTGAAGCTTGCAGCACACGCATACGATGGCGAAGCTCTCAATTCGGAATCGTTCAACACGTCTGTCTCGCCGGGTCTAACAGCAGTCATACGCGGCGAAGCTCATAACGACATCTTGAATCTTCTTTTACGCAAGGCATCTCTCTCGATTCGTCAGATCTCACTCCTGCGCGCATATTGTGCACTGCTGTGGCAAGTTAACAAATTCACCACGAAGCGCTCGATGTGGGAGTCTCTTGCGTTCTCACCTCATGTGGCGGCCACACTGTGCAGTATCTTCGATGTGAAGTTCAATCCGGATTTGAATCTTTCGCTTGAGGAGCGCAAACAAGCGATTATTCGGACAGAAGAGTCCCTAACTGAAGCACTCAGAAAGGTTCCTGATATCAGCCATGATCGAGTGCTGAAGGCGATTGTCTCTCTGCTGCGAAGCACTGTGAGAACCAACTTCTACTTGAAATCCGACACGATCGCTTTCAAGATCCGCTCGGGAGAGGTGGAGCTCATGCCGCACCCTCGGCCACTCTTCGAGATCTTCGTATTTTCTCCTCGTATCGAAGGAACGCACCTACGCAGTGCGAGGGTCGCTCGAGGGGGAATCCGCTGGAGCGAGCGCCTCGATGACTATCGTTCAGAGGTTTTGGGCCTCATGAAGACCCAGAAGGTCAAGAATGTCATCATTGTGCCCAGCGGTGCTAAGGGCGGATTCATAATGAAAGCTCCCCCAAAGGAGGGAGAATCGCTGTCGACGGCCGTCGAAAACAGCTATCGCGAATACATCTCTGCCCTACTCTCTCTCGCAGATAACAATGTTCAAGGCACAATCGTACACCCTGACAAGTGTGTGATCTATGATGAGCCGGATCCGTATTTCGTGGTCGCTGCAGACAAGGGAACCGCAACTTTCAGTGATGTCGCCAACTCGATCGCTCGTGAGGGATATAACTTTTGGCTGGGCGACGCATTCGCGTCGGGAGGATCTGCTGGCTACGACCACAAGAAATACGGTATCACCGCCCGGGGGGGATGGGAGTGCGTCTGCCGTCACTTCCGAGACCTCGGAGTTGATTATGAAAACCGTCCTTTTACCGTGGTAGGCATCGGAGACATGTCGGGAGACGTGTTCGGGAACGGACTGCTGTTGAGCCGCAAGATGGCGCTGATTGGAGCGTTCAATCACAAACACGTCTTTGTCGATCCTTCGCCCGAGCCGGAGAGCTCCTACGATGAGCGTCAACGACTCTTCAATCTTCCGCGGTCTCAGTGGTCGGATTACGCACCATCACTCATCTCCAAGGGGGGAGGAGTGTTCAATCGCCTCGACAAAGAGATTAGCCTTACTCCGGAGATGCGATCCGCTCTCTCTATCCCGGAAGAGGTGCCGAACGTTGTTGATGGAGAGACCTTGGTGGCTCTAGTGCTTCAAGCCAAGGTAGATCTCCTTTGGAACGGCGGTATAGGCACTTATGTCAAAGGGAAGGCGGAGTCCCACAGCGAGGTCAACGACGGGGCAAACGACCGAGTCCGTATCAACGCCGAACAGCTCCGTGTACGGGTAGTGGGAGAAGGAGGAAACCTTGGCTTCACGCAGAAGGCTCGCGTGGAATTTTCGTTGAAAGGAGGTCGGATCAACACCGATGCGATCGATAACTCAGGAGGAGTAGACCTTTCTGACCACGAGGTGAATCTCAAGTTACTCCTGGCGCCTCTCGTTCAAGAAGGCGCCATGACCACACCCGAAAGAAATCTCTTACTCAAGGAGATTGACGAGGAGGTCACCCATGCCGTACTTCGCCACAACAGCGAGCAAGCGTTGATGTTATCGATCTCCCAGCTGCACTCGAAAACAACGACTGAACAGTACCGTCTCCTGGTCCGACTCATGGACAAGCTAGGATATCTCGATAGGCAACGCGACAATCTCCCCGATGAGTCAGAACTGGACCGACGAGCTGCAAACAAGTTGGGGCTGTGCAGGCCGGAGCTCGCCCTGTGCAGCGCCGCTGTCAAGATGTGGATCAAAGAAGGATTGCGATCTTCGGCTCTGTGCAAAGACGAAGATGTGATCCCGCTCCTCTTGAGATACTTCCCGCACAAAGTACAGATCGAGCTCCGCGAGTCTGTACTCTCTCACCCACTCAAAGCCGATATCATAGCTAGTGAGGTGGTCAACTCGCTATTACCAGCCGTCGGCATCTCTTACGTCAACTCCATCGTGACCATGCGCGGCGCATCAGTTCCTGCAGTCATGAAGTGCCTTCTAGCAGCCGACCGAATTCTCAACACCGATGTTTTGCGAGAGAAGATTCGTCGGCTCGATACCACCGATAGCTGTGCTGACTTCACCCAATTATGGCTCGATATCGGAGTGGCGCTGCGAGAGGCCTCAGAATGGCTTTTGCACTACCATGGAGCATCCCTGGCGCTCGGAGAGATGGTGAAACTGTACTCGGACGCATTCGATACACTTGCCCAGCATGCTGTCCGGGTATTTTCGGGAGAGGAGTTTGTCCGGTTTGAGCGTCGTGTAGAGCAGTACCGGCAGCTCGGCGCTTCCCATGAAGAAGCTATCCTCTTCTCGTTGTATCGAAGAATCTTGCCTGTACTTGAAGTGCTATGGGCCGCACGCGAGTACAACCAAGATGTTCAGACCGTTGCATCGGTCTTTTCTCAGGTATTCGACGACCTCGGAGTAAGCAACCTCTTCAAGTTCGAATCGATGATTGAAACCGCAAATAAATGGGAGCAGGAGTTGGTCAATGGATCGTACCAGGAGATACGGCGTAACATCTCGCTCATCACCGGCCGGCTTTTGAGCAAGTCTCTTACGGCGAGCGAGGACATTCGAAAAGCCTTATATGCATCGGAAGGATTCGAAGCGATCCGCTCGACCATGCACGAAGTAAACGAGACTGCTCGTCAACGCAGACCGTTCCAGATAGCAGTACTGCCGGTTGTTTCTCGCCAGTTGCGCTTACTAGCAGTTTGAAGCGTGTAACCCTGTCTACGAACCCACGCTGTTCTACATGACAGGGTTCGAGGCAATCTGCTGGTCTAGAATAATCTTCTGCAACTCCAGAGCACGCTCGTTCTGCGGCTCAAAGAGCAATATCTTTTCGACCTCGAGTCGAGCCTGAGAAACCTTGCCTTGCTTGAACAGAACGCCGGCAAGGGAATACAGCATGTCGATGCTCGCTGGGTGAAGCTCGAGGTAGGCATTCAGAAGGTTCTCGATCTCCCCAAAGCGCCGGAGCGGATATCCAAGCTGTAGAACTCCAAAGATAGCTCTGTGGTTCTCCGGATTCCTCTTGGCTGCTTGCATAAAGAAGTCGAAGGCCGTCTCCTCCTGGTTCCCTACCATGGCACACAACCCTAATCCTGCAAGCGCTACGTCGTAGCCGGGCTCGACTCGGAGAGCCTCCTCAAACAAGGCTTTCGCCTCGGGCCATCGTTGGGCGTCTGCGATGAGGGCACCTTTTCCACACAAAGCTCTGGCGCACGCGGGATTCTCATTGAGAACTCGCTCGTAGATGAGCGCCGCTGCTCCGAGATCACCATCAAGCACCAAAAACTCTGCTTCGAGACACCTGGCTCGCTGGAGCTGTGACGTGCTCAGACCCGTCGAGGACGAGACCTTGTCTAATTCGGTCTTGGCCTCCTCAAAGAGCCGTTGTCGCTTGAGGTCCTCGACCTTCTCCAAAATACTCTCAAGGTAGCTATTCCCCTCTACTGTAGCTCTTGCCATCGGCACTGAAGTAATAGTTCCTGAGGTCGTCGGCACCTCTGGAAGTTTCACGTGCTCGCTCTCATGGACCGCGGTGTGCCTTTGAGGACTCTCAGAGTTAACTTTCCACTCCGTAATCCTCTTCGAGAGCTCTGCCAAGGACTCCTGGAGCGGATTAGTCGGGAGCTGAGCGGATTCTGATTTCGCTTCATGAGCCCCACCACTCGGCAACATCCCCCTTCCGACCTCCACTGGAGATGAAACCGGCACTGTAGGATCTGCCATGGACACCTCAGATTCACGCTCTTTGAGCAGCTTTTGTAGTTCGAGAGCTGCACCATGCGTCGGCGTAACATTCAAGACCTTTGTGAGCTCATCTCGTGACTGGCGTAAAAGCCCTTGCTTGAAGAGGCAGCCCGCGTAGCAATAGCGGATCTCTGTATCATCGCCCTTGACCGCCAGATACCGCTCGAGAACCCGCTTCAGTTCCTCTAAAGAGCCGAGCTGATATGCACATTCCATGAATTGATGTACCGCAACCAGATGATCAGGTGCGATATTGAGGGCACTGCGTAAGTACGGAACGGCTTCTGAATGCTTGCGATCCAACAACTCGCACATGCCTCGACCCGTCAACACCTTTGGATCTTCAGGATCTATCGTCAAGGCACGCTCGAACATGGCCTTGGCATCTTCTATCTTGGATTGCGCCAAATACACTGCTCCAATCGCCTTCAGAACACGGACCGACTTCGGATCCATTTTCTCGGCCTTGCGCAGATGCTCGAGAGCGAGATCGAACTCCATACTCTTGGCAGCGAGCTCACCTACCTCAAGACTATCCTGAAACTCTGCCGGATTCATGCTCATGTCGTAGACGCCTGTCATTTTTGGACTAGCGTCTTGCCGAGAGATCCCGACAATTCGTTCGTACGCAAGAATGGTGGAGTCGATCGCTTTTTGCCATGTATGGGACCGCGCCATATCAACCAACCCCGGCTTTATCGGCGCATAGTAAGCGGCCATCACGGCAGAAGCGATTGAGTCTTCACTACCCGGAAGACAATAAAAGGCTTTATCTCCTACGTAGTCAGCTGTGGTGCCGGTACGGGTCACCACGATATTTTTCCCGTGTGCTGCAGCCTCGAGAGAGACCAACCCAGGCAGCTCGTACCAACTCGGTAGAACGTGCACTCGCGCGGCGGCATACGCAGATGAAAGCATCTCGGGAGAAAGACGATCGAGGATCAAAGTCTTTCCCCTGCGCTTGAAGGAGCGAACAGCTCGCTCGTACTCCGGTTGATACGAAAAACCACCTGCTGCAAGCACTACCGTCAGATCGCTGTCCTCGAGAGCCTTGAGCAACATTAGCTGGTTTTTACGGCTCTCAATACGGCCGACACACAATACGAAGTCTTTGACTGCATACTCCTTCTCGAAAGCATCCGAGGTAGAAACAGCCCCTACCTCGTGGCCCAGCGGAATTTCAACTACATTCTTTGCTTCTAGATAATCACGCCGGAGAGCTCGTGCTTCTCCCGCACCGTTCGCGAAGAGCGCTGCTGCATGCTGAGCGATCCAGTCGCATTGGAAACGAGGAGCCCTGGGAACTGCAGACGAGTCTGTGCACGCGCTCAACCACCAATCGTTGTTCTGTCCTCGATTTACGTACTCAACGAGGCGAGACGCTACGGCATGCGACTGGTTATGGAAATCGGGAAGATCTTCATAGAGGGTAGTAACGACGTATGGAATCCCGGCAGTGTGGGCTCGTTGGGCCAGCTCTCGGGTGTAGTCGACCGTGGCGAAGTTGAAAAGGTGTACGAGGTCGAATTGCTTCGGGTCTTGCATCGCATCGACATCAACGACTGCGTCCCATCCGCGGCTCATCAAACCGTCCCGCAGCTTTTCAAGAACCACTGTATCCCCTCCTCGGTGCGTGAAGGTGCTGGGGCGGTTCTGTATTAACACTCGGTTTTTTCTCGACGGTGTGTTTGTTGTGGTTGTCACGGTCTTCTCCTTACTGTGCTCCTCCCTCTTGAGCTCCCGCGGAGCTAAAGAAAAACCGAGCGATCGATAGATATCAGTTACACGTTCAGCAATTCGGGGCCAACAATTGCGCTCACAATACGCCCGCGCGGTACGCCCAAGCTCCTCGCGAAGCTGTGGATTTTGGAGTATCAATTCGGCTGCTAATCCCGGACCGTAGCCTGCGGTGAGGTGCCACACGGCATCACCGAACCCCATCATGGACGGCGCAAGCGAGGTCATAACGATAGCTCCTGCGCCCAAAGCCAGCGCACATGCCCCGGAAGCCTCGAAATGCTGTGAGCGATAGTTCATGACGACTATGTCGGAGGCTGCTAGGTACTCCCCGACTTGCTCATCAGTAACAAACGAGGAAACGAAATCAACACAGTCACCCGCTCCATTGGACCGCACTAGGTCTTTCAGAGCCTGTGCATACGCTTGGCTGTGTGGATCATCGGTGCGGGTCTCACCTACGATAAGTCCCCTCACCCGAATTCCCCTTTGCTTGAGATGGACAACCGCCTCAATTACGGCCTCCATGCCCTTATGAGGCTGAACGAATCCGAAGGCTGCGATAATCGGGGAGTCCTCGCACAGCCCTAACTTTTTCCGCAACGAACGCTTTGTTTCCTGCACCCCAGGTGCGCGAATAACTACACCGTGAGAAACAACTTCCACGCATGACGGCTCGCAACCGTTGGCGATAGCTTCCAAGCGGTTCTCGGGTGAGTGAACCAAGACCTTATCGGCGTTCGAGACGAGGTAGCGGAGATCTTCGGTAGACGTAAAGAGATTGTGGATCTGAACGATCACCTTCGTTCCCAGACCGCGCACCTCCTTGAGGAATCGGGTGAAGGCGGGCTGAACGAAGAAGCGCGACTGGCAATTGAGGTGCAGGATCCCTATCCTTTCTCGAAGGACGACCGCCTTGAGCTCTGAGTAATCGCCCGGTGAGACGCCTGTTCCTGCTCGAGTCCAGCACCGCCTTACGAACGGTTCATCCGGCTGTGTCGTTTCAATAACCCGTTCTGCTAACACCACAAACTCGTGAGAGGCGAACTGCTCGACGAGAAAGCGCCCATAGGTAGCCAGACCGCACACCTGATTCCATGGCGACAAAAACCCTATCTTGGTCGGCACCAAGCCGTCGGTCGTGCTTTTAGGGCCCTTAACGGGCAACTGGCTACCAGCGCAGTGAGAGCTCATGCAAAATTTCCGTCCTTCTCCCTCCTGGGGATTAGTGATTATGATGCAGGGTCGCCGCGATTGGCGCCGGGAATTTAAGCTCTTCGTGGATTCGAGTGGGTAACTTTGGTGCTAGCGGGCCGTGAACGTGAACGTACCCGATAAATCAGATAGCTTTGGTCGAGGCTTGCAGATGCCCCATCTATCACGGTGCTTATCCGAAAAGTGAAGAGCCCGAAAGAAATTCAGTTCCTTTTTGAAGCTGCCGACATCTATCTACAAGAGACAAAGTTAGCGGGCAGAATACGCATCAATCTGTTGACGCAAGGCGGTCCTTGCTTGAGCAGAGAGAAACGTCGTGAAAGGTTATCGAGGACCATTTCACGTTTTGGAAGGAATCAAGATTCCCCCTTGTTTTTTTTGTTTTTTAGTTTTTCTCCGTTTTTACTGTTTTGACGAAGATTCTTCTCTGCTCTCCTTTTCTCCTCTTCACTGATACATAACACAGTGGTCTTGAAATGCATGAGGCCGGGTAGCGCTCTGACGCTACCCGGCCTCTCAAGCTGCCTATCTAATACCTCGTGCGCTTCCGGCTTTTGAGCCCGCTGTTGTATTCGCGAGCGTCGCGGCTACGGCAGCGCTCCGTGCACCTAGTGCGCGAAGCGCTGCCGTACTCGGCCGTTTCTCGATTTGTTTCTAGACAGCCGTCGCGGGCGCCTGGACATCGCGCGCCACCCGACGGCAAACATCCTCGAGTTTATCGAGCTTGGGCTCGAGATCCTTCTCGAGACTTTCACCGAGAGCCCACCATGACTGGTAGAGCTGTTGCTGACATATCTTTTTACAGGTTTCCGATATATCTTGAACTTCAGTCGAGATATCAAGCCTATCGCGCTTCATTTCAGGAACGAGCTGCAGCAACGTTCCGTACCATTCGAAGAAAGCTCTCAAGGTGTCTACTGCGATCTTCAAGCGCTTATTGCCGACCTGCATATCTCCATCTTGGAAGCCTTTTCGAGCATCTCTGAATTCGAGAAAACACGAGCGCACTACCGTTGAAGCGTCTTGAATACGCTCTGCAACATACTCCTCTGGATTCCCAGTTTTCACGTCAAGAATCTCGCCCGAGATCTGTGCTACGCTTTTGACCCACTCGTCATCCGTCAGCTCGCGATTATCAATCTGGACGAAGGTGATCATGTGCTCAGGATCAATCGATGCCTTGATGAGCTCGATCAGATCTGCGAAACGAGGCACGTCCATCGCATTGATATCCGTTAATTCGCCATTAATCCTTATCTTCAACATAGCCACTCCTGTTTCTCAGAAAACCTGCGTTAGGTGCCCAAATCCGTCTATCTGTCTTAAAAGCGTATATCTGAGGAAATCCCCTCACCTTCCGCTCTCCTTACGAATCGATGTAGTACGTCTCGAACTTCCTGCATCGTCGCTCTAGGTCCTGGTAGACTCTATTCATTTGAGATGCGAGGTCGATAGGATCGGATCCCTGTAAATTTTCCTTGGCGAAGACAAACATACGCGACAGAGGGCCGAGCGATCCGTGGTGAAAGCCCAACTCCTCGATAAATCTATCTAATTCACTCAATTCTTTGTTTACGACACCAAGTTGCGAGGCAGGGGATGCTCTATCATTTACAAGTCGCACGAGCTCATTGATGAGTACTTGCCCTTTTTCGGCGCACTCGGCGATCTTGTTCAAGCCGTCCACATGGGGCTCGAGTACCTTGAGTGTCGACGCCGAGCTGACTTTCGACTCACGCGACATCTCGTAGCCGCCAAGCTCATCGAGCCACAACTTGCGGTAGGCGCTCCGATACCGCTTGAAGGAGTCATTTACTCCCTGATTGATGGGAGCGAGATCGCAGAAGCCTCGGTCATCGAAGCACGAGCGATATACGATGACTTGATTAGGGTCGGCGACGTCCGGGGAGACAGATACGACATCCCCTGCAAGGCGCTGTATGGTGAGATAAGCCATCAGCTCAGGCGTAATATTGTCGTGGCAGTCCGGACGTGCACATGATTTGTTGGGATTACACGGCCCACATCCTATTACCGGCTGAAGCACGATATTGCCTTCGCTATAGGGGCCGGTTTCGAAACCGAGCGCAGAAGCCAAAAACATTGCTACTACGGGGGTATCGACCGCTACCGCCATATGCATCGTTCCGGTATCACCGGTGATCAATATCTCGGCTCGCTCTACCAAAGCAGCCAGCTGGGGAACAGAGGTCTTACCCGCAAAAGACACCACATCAGGAGATGCACAGCCTGCCACAATAGCGTCAAGGATATGCGCCTCCTTGGCCGAACCGGTCAGCATCACACGGGCGTTATGCTGGTTTACCAAGATCTTTGCCAGTTGCACGAACTTCTGCGGATCCCATTGGCGTTTGCCCTGGCTTGCACCGGCTTGAATCGCTATCAATGGGCCGTCATTCGTAAAGCCTGCTTCACGAATCAAGCCATCACAGTATTCACGGGCGGTGGGCTCTACATTAATGAGCAACTTTCGGGGGTGTTCCTCCACATCCGCAGAACACCTGAAAATATCGACGAGATTCAAAGAGTTGAACTGCCTGTTCTGGTGAAAGACAGAGGTCGCAAAGAGGCGAGCCCATTCCGACTCTATCACGCGATATCCCTCCTCATCTGCAGTCCACCCTCCACTCCGCGTGATTCCCACTAAATTGAGGAGAAGCGCGGTATATGCCGAGGATGACATATTGAGACAGTAGTCGAAGTTCTGCTTGCGCAGGTTTTCGACGACCTCGGTGATATACTCGAAGGCATCGATGACACCATCCTGCTCCCGAGCTATTGACCGACAGGTGAAACCAAGATCAATTCCAACGACCTCGTCGATATGCGGGATAACGGAGCACACCTCCGAAAACTGCTTTTCGACCAACACCGTGATGTGACAATCGGGGTTTTCGGCCTTCAGCCCGGCGATAGTGGGAGTAGCCTGTAACATATCACCGAGACGGGTTATATTGACGAGAAGAACCTTCTTCTTGTGAGCATGACGCTTCTTCATATCATTTATCCCTTCAAACCAGCCTCTTCTCTCGTCATGCGAATAATTTGCTTACGAACATGGAAGAGAAACAGCAACTTCTGCTCGGTTTCACTGAGCTTTCCGTTACCTGTAACGATATCCGAGATGAGCGCATCGAGCGTAGGCTCCTCTCCCCGGGCTGCTGCTACTTGGCAACGCTTTTGGAGTTCGGGATAGTTCTCACTACGCTTCTCCATTTTACTCCAAGGGCTTGAATCCTCTCGAGCCCTTAGCTGTTCGTACTTGGAGGCATAGATTACCGAGAGCATCTCCTCTATGCGCTTGTCATAGGTGTGATCCTTCAAAACTCGAGTACGTGCTTTTCTACTTATTTCTTCTCGCTCGTGAGGACGGGTCAGATAGTAGTCAATCTTCTCTCTCAAATCCGGCAAATCCTTGAATGTGACTATCTCAGTGCCAACATCAAACGCCTCAGGCAGCAGCGCTCGCTCATCTACGAGCTGGAAAGCTCCGCAACTCGCGAGTTCGAACGTGCGAGGATTCAAAAAGTCTCCATACGGCTCTACTCCATCTCGCTCCATACTGGAGTGAAGATTAAGATTGACGTCTGTCGCGTTGAAGATCTTCATGTACTCCTCAGGCGCGATACGGCGTGATTCCTCCTGGACCATCCGATCAAACGGCTTACAGAGCGGCCACTCACTACCCCAAATCTTGAAGGGATAGCTTGCCAGTGAAGCAAACATCTGTTGTCTATTGTGATAGCCCGCTCCGACAAACGATACGGGAGATCCCCACTTTTCACGATCCTCTGCACTGACTACCATCGGGGTGTGAAGATAAGGGTCGCATGCGGTGGGAAGATAGTGAACTTCTCCGGCACCGGCCCTCTTGATGGCGCTTAAGCATTCACCTTTCTGAATCGTGAAGATAAAATCGTAAAACTGCGCCATCTCACGCCAATAACTGAAGCGTAGATAGTCTTCGACGAACCACAACACCGTGATGACTCCACGACGACGGAGCTCTGTCAAAACCCGCGGGGTTATCGGAGCCTGTGCCATGCAGATGAGAATATCGACCGGCTTCTCGGTAAAGCTCTCCAACAGTAGTTGCGAGAGCATTTCGACGTACGAATTCCGTATCATTCCCTTACGAATGTCAGTTGAGAGAAATTGGTCGACGAGGTTGAATCCATCGTTGAAGCCGCTCATATCAAAACGGCGAGTCCGTTGTCCCCAGCGCACAAGCGCATTGTTGGTATATAGACCTGTCGGTATCGTGCCGCCTTGAATCGGACCGAGTACGCCGATCTTTGGGTGAAGATTCGAAATACCTCGCTTCCCGTAGAATGCACCCTTCCACTGCTCGATGAGTTTGGCATCAAGTGCTATGTTTTGCGGTCTCACCACGAGCTCCATACCGGCATCGAGTCTGAGACCGTCGGGAGGGCTGCCAACCTGTAGAGAGTGGATTTTCGAGAGGACGGTACGAAGATCCCTCGTAGATAGCGCCATCCGAAGCGCTACCATGTTAGGCTCCACACATGAGATAGGGAGTCCGGTTTTCTCGAGAAACTTTTCGACGTGGTAGCCCAAACCAAAGCCCACCAGTAGAACGCTGGAGGCTTTCTCGAGTCGCGTCTCTCGCAAGGAGCGCCCGACCCACATCTCCGCCGCTGCAACAGGTTTATCCGCATGGTCGAGGCAGGTTCCTCGATGCCACAGTACCGGGCCCTGATCCGTTTGCCGAACTTCGAAAGCCGGATCGACGGTCTCGCCGAACTCTAGCATTTGAGCATACAGCACAGGAAATCGTTCCTGAAGGACTCGCAGATTCTGCTCGAACAGCAGCGCATTACCCTCGAGACGTACGGGCTCCGGTTTTGCTGAGGCGGGCACCTTACTCTCGGTCTTGCTCAAGATTCGCTCCAGGATATCGCTGATATCGATAGTGGCAGTGCGGCAATTCGAAACAACATAATCGAGAGCTTGCCGCGCCCGCTTGTGCTCTCCTGCATCGGCGAGCTCCTCAGCGTAACGAAGGGTCATCCAGGCTTCGAGATCCAATGGCGCATGCTCCGCAGTAGTATCTGATTCGCCCTCGGGGAGTAATGCCTCTGCGATGCTGTCGGCGGACTGAGCGGCACATTCGGTCGGCTCAAGCGTCACTATGACCGCCTCCACTCCGTACTCTTTGAACGAGACCTGTATCGGCAGAATGAGCTCCTGTGATGTAACGACCCGCATTCCGGAGCGTTCTACTGCTTCTCGAAAGTTATCTAGACTATAGCAGCGCAGATGCAAGGTATCGCTTTCCGACACCCCCATGTGCTGTCCAAGGTACACCTGAAGTCGTACTATTCCAGACTGCTTAACGACACGCTTCATCTCTAGCAAATATGACGCAATGACCTTGGTAGGCATGCTGGTCAAAGCAGCGTAGCTCCAGAGGAAATCGATCGAATTTGTTTCAACCGGCTGTAAGTCGAATCCTGATCCGACTACCAACTCTACGCGGGAATCAGGGCCGATGAGCTCGCGCGCTTTATCGACGGCGCGCTGCGAAACATCGAGGCCGACAACGCGGCCAAACTTCTTGGAAGCCGCTCGAAGCATGCGACCGACCCCGCACCCTATTTCGAGCGCGGTGCGATCTTGGCCAAAGGGAACTCCTTCGCTGACTATGGTGAAATCGCGCTCTCCCGTGGACCACATCTGCGTATCATCCTGGTATCCATCGCTCATCCAGAATCGGTAATCATGACTGACACGTCGATCCCAGTCCTTACGCATCTGTTCCGCGAGTTTCGTCAATTTGCTCATCGCTCACTATCCTCTCGACAAGCGCAGACTCCACGGCCCGCACCCATCACCTGCACCCGGTCACTAGGCCATCGGTGAACTTCACCACGACAAATCAACGCACCCTATCTAATTGAAATCTCTGGACTTGAGCATTCCGAGGCATCTGTCGCCGAGAACACCAGAGGCAGTTCACACTCGATGGGTACGAGGATACGTAAGACTTTTGATGCAACAGGGAACGATAGCGCTGCTAAATAAACGCACAGAAGCGACAGCTACTCGGGAATCCGTCGTGGCGGATGTGTAATTACGGCAGGACCTTAGCTGCAACACACACTATCAACAACGAGCGGGAACTGTATATCTTCGCTCTCGTTGCGATTCTATGACGCTCGCTTAGGAACGCCTAACGCGGCGTCTTACAAGTTCCTTCTCCGGAAATATCAATCGTTCACTAAAGTGATATCTGAACTCGGCGGATAGCTTCTCCGATCTTCTCTGCCTCTTCCGGCGTGGAGAGAGCCGTCTCGCTCTTGGTACCTTCGATGATCTCCTTGTATGCAGAGTAGATGGTGTCGATAAGCGCTATCACCTTTGCGATACGCTGCGGGTCACGGTACAGATTCGCCTCAGTGAGATAAAAGAGCATGAAATCGTAGAGCCTGTCGAGATCGCGAGCAATTGTTCCACCCTTCTCGAAATCGAGGGTGTTCATGAGCTCAGCGATGATGGCCTGACCCTTACTGAGAAATCGACAAAATTTAGCGATGTCGTTCGCCTCAAGACCGGCCTTAGACTGCTTGAGAAACTTGATCGCACCCTCGTACATCATGAGGAGCAAACGACCCCGATCGGTCGTTGTTACTTGAACAGCTTGATACGTGGCATGTGGGTTTTTCCCGTACATAGCGTCCTATATCCTTAACGTTCTTTATCGCTGCGCTTGCCGTCAAATACTGCTCTTGGCCCTTGCGGCTTCCCGGTACTGCTGTCGCCGATATAGGAGCTATCGGAAATGGCTCAACATCGCTTGAGGTGAAACTTGCGAAGGAGAAATCACTTGAAAGACTAGATACTTACAGAAGCACTCCCGAGGGAAGCGAGGCGAAACAACGCATTTTAGCGGTGCGCTAGCACCGCTGCTCAACAAAATCACGCGTCAGCGTGGTTTTGCCTCTCTTCCCGGCGGATTGTTCTCAGCCGTTCGAGCGGACCTGGTAGTGTGGCCACCGAATGAAAACAGCTGTAAAGAAGAACTCACGCAGGCTCTAAAACAGCGTGAGCCTATTGACCTATCTCCTGAGCGCGAGCGAATGCTGCCTTGATAGCATCCTGCACTATCTCATCTGCTTTGCGCTGCTCAAGCACTGTGAGCGCCGCAGCGGTGGTACCTCCGCGTGAAGTTACGCGAGCTCGAAGCTCTGCGAATGTTTGGTTCGAGCTTTCAAGAGATGAGGTTGTCGCTTTGAGAGTTTGAAGCACGAGAGCTCGAGCTTCGCTGTCCAGTATTCCCAGTTCGCAAGCTACACTCTCCATCTGCTCCGCGAGCCAACAGATGTAAGCAGGGCCGCTGCCTGCTACCGCAGTTGCCGCATCAATTAAGCGCTCATCCTGAACTCGCCAGGATGGACCGATACACGACAAGAAATTTTCAATCGTCGCCAGATCGGCAGGTGTAATCTCAGTGGGAACCAAATACACCGTAGCACTCTGGCCGACAGTTGCTCCAAGATTAGGCATAGCACGCACGACCATTGTGTGATCGAGCAATAAGCGCAGCCGCGCCAATGAGACGCCCGCCATAACCGAAACAACCACGGCGCCTGGGCACAAGACACTGCGAACTCCGATGCACGCCATCTCGGCATCCTGAGGTTTCACGGCCAAAACAAGGAGGTCTCCTGATTCAAGGCGACACTCTCCGGGGGGCCGATCTACGACCTCACACCCTTGGACTTCACAAGTAGTGGCAACCTCAGCCGGCTTTCTGTCGATCAGGAGTAATTGGGAAGGGTCGAATCCCGAACGAAGCACACTCTTTGCGAGTGCAGAGCCGAGGCCGCCGACTCCGACCATGATGATTCTCATTACTGCTTGCGGCCCCGCTCGGCATTCTCCACCTCTGCGACCGTCCCCTCTTCAAGGCCCAAAAAACGCATCATCTGGTCTACCAGCACCTTGTAATCCTTGGGATCGGCCATATTGAGTCGGTATTCGTTGAGAACTTTTATCTGCACGTCTGCATTCCATTGGCCCCACGCTTCAGCGGAAACCCGCTCGAAGATCATCTTTCCGATCTCACCCCCAAAAGGCGGCTTCTCTAATCCAGGGAGCTCGCGTTTGAATTTCGAGCACATGACAACTCTCGACATAGCACCTCTCAACAAAGAAAAATGGAATTATAGGCCGGATTCTCGCACGGTTCCGACCTCCTGTCATGTCTTTGAGGTGCTCAACATCCTAGTCCAACGCCCCAAACGCGACTATGCTCGTCGGCCAGATATGAGGTTCCGGCATGTTTACACCGATCGGCGACGGCAATTCCCAACGTCAACGACCTCTATTTATGGTCTATTTGCTGATTTTCGGCGATCAGATCGAGGACAGACTGGGACATTTCAAGTTTCTGATCTTCTATCTCGTAGCCGGACTAGTCGCTGCCCCTGCACAGCTAGTCACTACACCTAATTCAGTTTTGCCGTAGATAACCTGAGCCGGTCGCTTTGTACCAACCTTGTAAAAGCGACGAAGGCGGCCCCTACTTTTTACAATTCCATGACAATTCCCCTGAAACCGCATGGCACAGTGGCCATCATCGGGTAACGGTTTGGAAGGGGAAACCATGGCAACACGAAAAACTGACATAGAGCTTGTTAAAGGGGTTACCGCTCGAGACGAGAGTTGCTTCGAGGAGCTGGTTGAACGGTACGGCTCCAAGGTCCTCAACTTGGCACTGAGGATTACCCGCAACCAAGAGGACTCTGAGGAGATTCTTCAGGACGTATTTATAACCGTTTTCAGTAAAGTTGGGAGCTTCGAACACAAATCCCAGTTCTCCAGCTGGTTGTATCGGGTCACCATGAACGCCAGTTTCATGAAGATCCGAGCTCGTAATCGTCGTCGCTCTGTATCCTTGGAAGATATCGAGCCCTCCACCCTCAACAACTGGGTAGGCAATCGCACTGAGATGTTCGATGTTGATTTCATGTCCTCCAAGCACGAAATCCGCGATGCCATCGAAGCCGCAGTGGATAAACTCCCTGAAGACTACCGAGCGATCTTCATCCTTCGTGATATCGATGGGCTCTCGAACGAGTCTGTGAGCAAGATCCTGCAGCTCTCGGTCCCTGCTGTGAAGAGTCGTCTCCACAGGTCGCGGCTCATCATGCGACAGCAGCTCAAGAAATACTACGAGGGCTACCGCAACGGCGATGCATCGTACGAACTCGAGCCGATGCACGTGGTCTGAAAGAAACGAGAAAGGTATCGGTTGCCACTAAGGCAATCGATACCTTCTCGTAAACATCTTTGACTCAAACTTCGTTCGGCGTTATAGGTGCGATCAAGCACCATGTCTTTTGCCGCAGCATTCTACAATTTCACCGTCGAACTGAACCACATTGATAGGCAAGTATTCACTCGTTTTCGCGTTAAAACGGCTCTTCATCCCAGCGAGAGCCTCGAGCACCTCTACACCCGGATAATCGCCTACGCCCACTGCTACAGAGCTGAGCAATCATTTACCCAAGGGCTCTTCGAACCAAAGGAACCTACCATCTGGAAAAAAGAGATAACCGGCGAAGTCCTCCTGTGGGTACAGGTCGGAGTACCTGAAAGACGTAAACTGGAGGTTAGTCTTCGATCTGCCCCTGCGGCAGAGCACATAATATATTTCTATGAGCCTCAACACATTCCGGCATTCTGCCACATGCTACGAGGCAGCAAAACGAACTGGGTCAAGGATATAGAATTTTTCAGGATCTCAGATAACCTTCTGGAGAGTTTGATTCCATTAGACCACTCCAGCCCAACATGGCAGCTGACCTTTGTGGATCAGCATCTTTACCTCGCATGTGACGGAACTGAGCTCGAGGGCGATATTACACCGGTGGATATCTGGGAAGAGTATCAAGCGTCTCTGGAGCTGCCAGCAGCAGGATAACCCGAGAGGAAGAGACTTCACGTGGAGGTTTATATGCATTTTTCGGGTAATGCAGTAGAGTTCCGCCTCGAGCATGAACGCACTGAAACCTCTCTTCATCCGTATATTCCTCGTTTTGTTCGGAGTCATGCTCCCCTGCCTACTCCTCGAGGCGGCATTACGCATCGAGCACCGGATTCGCAAGGGAACCCCTCTCACGCTCAATCCTAGTGCGAGGTGGGATGATACGTTGGGGTGGACTGGGAAGGAGCACGTGTTTGACCCGATTTCTGAGAACCCTGTTCTCGTAATCGGAGATTCCTTCACCGACGGGTTGGATGTTCCAAGCGATCAGATGTGGTTCGCCGAGATCGCCCGACGATACGCCGATCGCGGGCTTATCGCATATGGAGGGTTAGGCTACGGCACGTTACAGCAGCTCATGGTACTTCAGAGATATCACGCTCGCGGTATCAAACCGGCCCTTGTAATCCTACAGCTTTGTAGCAACGATATCCTCAACAACTCCTTCGAACTCGAGAAGGAAAGCCTCCTGCAACGTGCCCCAGGACCTCGTCCCTACTTAGAAGGCGATACCATAAGGGTCAGATTCCCTCGAAGCAACGACTGGCTCCTGCATCCGCTCGTGTCGATCTCACGCTTTGCGTACCGAACAAGCACACGCTGGGAAGCTTCCATGGCGGAACAGGCGCGTGCCGGTAAAGCCCCTTCCGTTGAGTTCGAGATTCAAAAAAGGGGGTTCTCCTTTGAACCTTTTCGACGTGGGGCTCGCGTCACTAGAACCCTTTTGAAGCGCTTCAAACAGGAGAATGGTACCACTCCGCTCGTATTCATGCTCGTCGACGACATCGAGCCCTACTCCACCGTGTTAAAAGACGCAGCTCAGAAACTCGAGATACCGCTCATTATACCTCCACGAGTTGTACCGCTCGGGCCAACTGAACGGCTCCCGGACGGAACGCACCTGAACGCAAAAGGCAATCAGCTTTTGGGTCGCACGTTCCTCGAGCTCGCCTCTGAGAAGGGGTCTCTTCCCTGAAAAGAAGTTGCCCTCAAAGCGGGAGGACTCTCGACTGCTAACGCACGACTGGATTATAAAAACAGAACCGCACTTGACCACACATCAAAGGAGAAGGCATGAAGGTAGCGATAGTTGGAGCTAAGGGAAAGATGGGCGTCTTAGCTGACGAGGCGCTGTCCGCTATGCCCTCAGTTACAGAGATGATCCGTATATACTCGGGTGACGATCTCGCCCAGATCCTCAAAACTACCAAACCGGACATCGCAATCGAACTTACGTCACATCTGAGTGTAGAGTCCAACGCGTGGTGCATCATCAACAACGGTGTAAAGCCTCTCATCGGTGCGAGTGGATTGACCAAAGTGCAGATAGAAGAGATGAGCCGGCACTGCAGCGAGCATAAGCTCGGTGCGCTTGTGATCCCGAACTTCTCGCTTGGCGTTGCATACATGACGAAGCTTACGGCGATGATGAGTCGACACTTCAAGGACATCTCAATCGTCGAGTTTCATCACGCTCAGAAGAAGGACAAACCTTCCGGCACAGCGACGTACACCGCAAACCTGGTAGGAATATCGCCGGAAACCGTAGCATCAGTTCGCTCTCCGGGCTTCCTGGCCAAACAGCAGGTGTACATCAACACGGAATATGAACGCCTCATCATCGACCACGAGAGCTTTTCGAGGCAAAGTTTCTTGCAAGGGATTCAGCTTTGTGTCGAGACGTTGGCGGGGCTTTCTCTCATGGTTACCGGACTCGAAAACATCCTCGAGTAGACACCGTAGGAGCCATCAGGAAGTGAGAAGACTACCTAATCCATGCCCGCCTTTGACTAGGCAGCCATCTCCACGTCGTGCTTCGACTTCAAAAGCTCCAGTAGCCCAGCCATAGCCTGATCGACCTCTTCGTGCCGGAGAGTCCGGTCAGGTCGCTGGAACGTTACTCGGTAGGTAACACGCCTGAAGTCCTCATCAGGCTTCTTAAAATCATCGAGGATTGCGGTAGCACTCAAAGAATCCAGATTAGCGTCCTGAATTAACTTCACGACTCTGCCAGCCTGCTCCTTCGCTCCTACTTTAATAGTCATATCGCGACAGATCGGCGGAAAATCACTGACCCCCGGGGTCTCGGTACGGCGTATGACCTTATAAAGAGCCTGCACATCGAACTCACAGTAAAACGCATCGTCCTTCAACTCGCACGCTTCGCGAATCAGCGGGTGCACCACTCCGAAGAAGCCTATGACCGAACGCCCGACCTTGATTGAGGCTTGCATCCCCGGATGCAAGAAGGCGGAATCACTCTTGCCGACCGTTAGCTCCCCACCCAAACTTCGCACTACCGCCGCAATAGCCCCCTTGAAGAGTCGCGCAGACTCTTCAAGCGACTCCTCCTTACGCCACTCACCTTCAGACCAACGTCCGGCAAATGCCATCGTCAAGACATCACGCTCGTAGCTATACGTCATAGGCTCGCGCGGTCGCGGCTCATCAGATGGGCTCTGCTCCGGCCTTCCGAATACGTGACACAACTCGAATGCTTTTGCCGAGAGCACGCCACGCTTGCGATTCATGCTGAGCACCTTCGTCATATGAAGGATATTATTCACCTTCATGTGCGAGTTGCTCTGCTCGAGGGCATTTTTGAGAGCGATGTGCCGCGAAGTGATGCCCTTCTCGAGTGACTCGAGCACCGCTACCTCAGCAGCAGAATAGAACCCCTTAGTTATCACCTGAGTGAACCCAGTACCGCGCAACGCAGGACGGATCCGAGCAGTGAGAATTTCGATCGGATCGGGCTCGGGAAGGTTGTATTCCAGCGCTGGCAACTCGAGCTTGACACGACTAAAACTCAAAGAGCGGGCTACATCCTCGATGATATCGTCTGAATTACTCACATCCCACAGACGCCATGACGGCACCGTCAATGCGAATACTTTGTCTTTGCCTGATACAGATGTTTCCACTCCATACCCGAGGTTTTTGAGACGGGCGACTATCTCGATCTCCTCTAAGCGAGGCAAGTTAACCTGCGCCCGCAACGTGCTAAGGGCAACTGACACCTTTCGCTTCTCGGGTGCCGCGGCTTCCGAGTACGTGACACCAAGGGCATGGGCCGCATCCGACACATTCACCGCACCTGCCGAACCACCGGCGAGGTACACCAAGCGCTTGAGCGCTGGCATGATACCCTCAGGATCGCACCCGCGCTCGAAGAAGTGAGAGGCGTCGGTGCCAAGTCCCATCGCTCGCGCAGTTATACGAACACTAACTGGATCAAATACAGCCGCCTCGACCAAGACCTTACGGGTATTTTCGGTGACCATGCTGTTGGCACATCCGATCACTCCTGCCACTGCAATAATCTTCCTACGATCGCGAATCAGGATAGATCCCTCTGCAACCTTGTAGGTTTTACCATCAAGAGCCTCGACCTCCTCAGTCTGTGTCGCGACATCGATAACCACCTCACCATCAACCTTTTCCGCATCGAAGGCGTGCATCGGTTGGCCGAACTCCTGCTGCACATAGTTCAAGAGGTCGACGATCGCATGGTGCTTTCCCGGCTCTTCCAAACAAGCCGCCACGTCGTTCCGCAGCGGCATAGATGACGGCAGCGTCATCTCGAGCAGGGCATACCGTAGGCATTTGTCGGTAATGCGACGAACAGGCACCCCAGCTTTTCGATCAGGGAGTTGCCCTGCAACACTCGGCATCTTGATCTGGGCGAGTGTTCGCGCGGATATCTCGCGAGCTGCTCCCAGTGCATAGAGATGGTCTCCCCGATTAGCGAGACTCTCAATCGTAAATACGACACCGGTCTGTGGGGTGACTTCGACGCCTTTTACCTCGAGCCCAAGATCGTCCAGAAGATGACGAAGAGGAGACTTAGCGGCGGATTCGACCGGACACTCGGGAAGCTCGATGAGCTTCTCCAGCATGCGCACATAAAGCTTCATACTATCTCCTTAAGAACTCGAAGATCGTTCTCATAAACCGCCCGAAGGTGCGGGAAATTATACATCTGCGCTGCCAGCCGCGATGTGCCTAATCCGAAGGCGAAGCCAGACACCTTTTGCGGATCGAACTTGAACTCCGTGAGCACGTTTCGATGCACCATTCCTGCACCACCCACCGTCGCCCATCCGGCTCCTCCGCACGCTCCGCATCCGTCGCCTTTGCACACGGAACAATCAATTTGAGGACCGAGGCTCGGTTCCGTATACGGATAGAACTTCGGCACAAATCGCACCTTTCGGCGCTTGCCGTAGAGCTCCTTCAGAATGTGGGTAATTAGCCCCATCAAATGCGCCAGGGTAAGCCCTGGTTCAATCCAAACCAACTCATACTGATGAAACATCGCCTGATGCGAGGCGTCCTCCGTCTCGTTGCGATAGACACGGCCGAGCGAAGCCACCTTTATCGGAAGCCGATTGTTCTCAAAGAGTTGTCGTTCCTGGAGCACACGTGCCTGAACCGAGGTGGTGTGCGTGCGAAGTACGTGTCCGGTTTCAGTGTAAAAAGTATCCTGCATGTCCCGGGCCGGGTGATGCTTGGGGATATTGAGAGAGTCGAAGCAGTAGTAATCTGTTTCAACCTCTGGACCGCTGATGTTTTGGAACCCGAAGGGACGCAGGATCTCGGTGATGCGCTCCTCGATAATGGTCACGGGGTGCACAGCACCAAACCCAGGCGAGGCCTCAGGCAAGGAGAGATCCAAGAACTGCTCGTTGAGCTTGCGCTTGAGTGCAGTGCTCTTGAACACTGCCTCCTTCGAATCGATTCCCGATTCCACCTTGCTCTTGAGATCGTTGAGAAGGGCGGCTACTGCCGGCTTCTCCTCGGGTGCCACATCCCGCAAGCCCTTGAAGAGCTCCTTCACGAGCCCCTCTTTTCCCAACCAATCCCGTCTGAGAACTTCGAGATCTTCAGGCCGATCTACGGCTCCGATCTCCTTGGCAAAACGAGATCCCAGCTCCGCAATATGCGTTTGTGAGAGGTCAGCCCTCATAGCTCTCCATATACACTCGTGTTCGTTTGCGTCTATGCTCGGCACATCCAGCCGAGCAACTGCGCTTTCGGGACGATCCCGATTGCACTCCTAGCCGGTAGAATTTAGGCTAAAGCCCTCCTAGGGTAAAGCGTATCATTAGCTTATGAATAAAGTCCCTGTATCCCCCCGTTTAGCGGTGTTTCTCATAGTCCTCTTGGACATCATGGGGGTTGGTCTGATTATCCCGGTCCAGCCGTTTCTGGCGCAGCATTTTGGAGCCACCACGACCGTGGTGACTCTCTTGGGTACCACCTATTCGCTGATGCAGTTCGCCTGGGCACCCTTATGGGGAGGACTCTCCGATCGTCTTGGGCGTAAGCCTGTGCTCCTGTTGACTATCGTAACAACCCTCGCAGGCCACCTTGCTTTCGCTGCATCTAACTCACTACTAGCCCTCTTCGCCGCTCGCGCACTCGCTGGCATCGGTGCTGCCAACATCGCCACTGCGCAAGCCGTCCTCTCTGACACTCATGCTCCGTCGGAACGAAGCAGAGCCATGGCTCTCATCGGGGTAGCGTTTGGAGTTGGATTCATACTTGGCCCTTTGCTCGGAGGACTGTTGAGCCAGCTCGATTACCGAGCACCGGCGATATTCGCTGCTCTCTTGGCGCTGCTAAACACCCTCTTTGTCGCATTCAGGTTGCAAGAAACCCGTGTGGCGACTCACCATGATGCCGCCCCACGTCTCAGGCTGCGTACGATGTTTTCAGCCTCTGGGGAACTTCAGCAACTGATACTAACCACACTCTTCACCATGACAGCATTCTCAATAATGGAGCAAAGCATAAGCCTCTACATCGGTATGCACTGGGTCCCGGAAGAGTCGACACAAAGGATAAAACTAGCCAGCCGTTTCACCAGCATTTACCTGGTGACCGTTGGAATTACCGCAATCTTCGTTCAGGGCTTTCTCGTTCGGCGGTGGCTAAAATCCACAGCCGAACTACCGATCGTTCGTGTCGGCCTCGCTACACTGGTGCTAAGCCTGCTTCTCGTTCCGTTCCTGGGATCGATAGGAAGTTTTAACCTCTTCCTTGTCTCGGGCGCTGCGCTCGCGCTCGGAAGCGGGCTTTTCAATCCCTCGATGGCGGGACTGGTATCGAAAAGCTGCTCAGAAGAGAATCAAGGACTGGGACTGGCTATGAATCAGTCCGCTGTGGCGCTTGGCCGAATCATCGGCCCAACAGTGGCAGGAGCCCTGCTGACTACGAGCTCTGCTGCACCGTTTGTCACAGGCGCACTCCTGACATCGTGCGCTCTTCTCGTCTCTTTGAAATTGAGCGTCAATCGTTGACGGCACGCTTCGCAGGAGCTCCCTCTTCTCGGTCTGGATTGTCGAGAAGGGAGAGAAAGAGTCGTAATTTCACCTCCTCGAAACCGCCCACTACTCTCTCTTCAGGAGCCTGACTTTGTAGACGACGATATTCCTGTTGCAGATACAAGCGATAGTCTTCAGAGGAATCGTTCTTGGTCCAGCCCAACAGTTTCATAGTATCCACTCACAGAAGCGCCGCTTTCGGCTAATATTTGTAGTGGCCTCTCATTTGAGGCCTAATTAGTTTAAGTAACCTAAATTAAGCCTACAGCTATCTGTATGAGATAGGTCATTACCTCCACTACGCGGCTTCGTAGCTGTGGCTACGAACTCGCGATCCGTCCTAGCGAGGTAACAAGACCTCTGAAAGCTCGGCGAGCAACAACAGAACTCGTGTCAACAGACTTTATTATCATCACCCTATTAGGCAGCTAGATGCTGACCAAGCGCAGTATATTCCGTTGATTGGAGTGACTTCATATTCTCACTCAACTGAGACAACAGGTGCTGTATCGCATCGAGAGATTCAACTGCCGAACCGTTGAAGGTGAAGCGAAATTGAACGGTATTGATTGCGTTCTCGCTAAAACAGAGCACCACGGGACCGGGGCGCTTTCGCTCTGGATTCGTCCTCAAAATCAACCGGCGCGCGACCGAGATTCCGCCGGAATCAACACCGAACATCTCGGTCAACCATTCGGGTTGTTTACTCAGGGCATAATCGAGAGAGGCCGCAAAGCTTCCCTTACCCCCCACCAACTGATGCCCAATCCCGGCAGAACGAGCCACCTGCACCGATCCGGTCTTGAGAGCCAGTATAGCGAGAGCTTTTACAGCAGTCGTCCACTGGAAAGACCCGACATTTTTGAAGGCTCCTGCCGTTTTTCCTCTGACGCTCCGCCTTTGGATTCCAAGACGAGTGTCTGAAAAACAGGCCTCTACCAATTCGATGTTAGTATCTCCGGCAAAATGTAAATTAAACGACCTTTGCATAGTATGCAGCCTCCTTGCTCAGACTTTAACTCTGAGGACTATACCGGAACCCATCAGTCGAGCCGGGGGGATACGTTTTCAGAAACGGAGTCGGAAGTAATAGCGCGCAAGCTTTCAGAAGCCGCTGTCCGAGCTTGGCAGACTGCAATCAAAAGTCGTTTAACATTTATCCGCGTAACTCAAAGACGGGGGTTCTGTCTGGTTGCTTCAAGACCACATTCGGCACTCTTCCCCGTCTCTTCGGAGACTGTAACGCAACCTGTGGATGATCGTTCATTGCACGTGAGCATGCTCGTGAACGTAAACGTACCCGAAAGTGCTTAGATTCCGGGTAGGCGCACGTTCACGTGCAGGTGCACGGTCCATACACACTTTCTGTTACAGCCTCTCTCTTTCGCAGAATGACGGCACCCTATGGGTGACACTTTAGTCCGATTGCCCCACAAGCTCCCTGCCCACGGGAATGGAGGTCAAATGGCCCTGATGAGGATCAGCCGCTAAAGGTAGCTCTGGAGATATTATTGAAATTATGGAAACACAAAGACCTACACCACTCTTCGCCGCTGCCGTATTGTTATTGTTCCTTACCGCAGGATGCGCCAGTAATTCTGCGCTTTCGAAGGTGCAGAACGAAGCACGCACAGCACAAAGCACGGCGGACATGGCGCTCTCAACCGCTCAAAACGCGCTCTCCACCGCACAACATGCGCAGTCTCTCTCGGATCAAGCAAACGAAAGAGCCTTGCGGTCAGAGGAGGCCGTCAATCGAGGATTTCGATACTCGATGCGTAAGTAGCCGCTAACAACAAACGCCGTAGCCCGACTCCCCCAGTTCCTCGGACTATGTCCACGAACTGCCTGGAATCGTTCTACGGCGTCATAATTGAGGAAATCCTAAGATAAAGACTTAGGATACCCTTTCCTTACGGCTGATCGTCTACCGCAAGCATTGTTGGACCCTCATCACCGCTGTCCTCGTGTGAAGCATGAGCTCCCTCATGTTCTTCGTACGAGGCACCCTCATGAGCGGAAGATCCTTCTTCTGCCACACCCTCACGAGGAATCGAGAGTGTCACGGCCTTCTTGACGAAGTACTTCTCACCCGAACCTGAAGCTTCGTGTTCACCGAGCTTGTCAATCACTTGGTTAGCAATTGCCTCAGGCACATCGATGAACGAGTAAAACTCACGAACGCTTACACGGTGAACATCAGAAGCCTCTACTCCACAAAGACTAACGACATCCTGAGTCAGCCCGGCATCGGAGACACCGTGGTTCTTTCCTACACCGACATAGAGGCGAGCTTCCTTGTCTACTACCATCGGCTTACGTGGCTGCCGTGGCTGTCGCTCACGCTGCTCTCCACGCTCACCGTCTCCGCCGCGACGCCCACCACGCCGACCTTGTGTACCCTCTTCGGAATGAGCCTCGTAACCATCTCCTCCATCCCGATCGTATGAATCGGGCGAGCGTTCCTGAGAACGTCCACCACGGCGCCCACGATTACCCCGCGAATCACGCGAATCTCTGGAGTCACGCGAATCTCTCGATTCACGGGAATCCCTGTCGCGATCCCGCCCCTGTGGACCACGCCCGCCGCGTCGATCTCCGCCCTGAGGCTGCCGGCCCTCATCCTCCTCTTCGTCGTACTCCTGCACCTCATCGCGCGATGATGCCGCTGACTTGAGAGCCGGAATGACCGACAGAGTGTTGAAAATCAAGAGGGCCGCCACATCGCGAACCTTCTCATCGGCAAGTATTTTGTCGACCATGGCTGCGATGCCGGAGTCGTTGATGAGCGCCTTGTCGACCGCTTGCTCACGAAGCTGCTCAAACTTACCGAGAAAGAGTTGCTCAGGAGCAGGAAGCTCACCCTGTACAAACTCGAGCTTGCCGAGCTTCTTGAGGTAGTGGAAGTTCGAGATGTCCAGCGCTGCCACCAAGCTGATGACCTTCTTGGTCTGACTCTCCGGGCCCGCCGAATACCGATGAAAGTACACCTCTGGGTCGCTTGGAATGGAGTAGTTTACAACCACAGCGAAATCGTCGAGAGGAACGCCTCGTGCTGCCACATCGGTTAAAACGAGAACCGTAATCTCCTTCTTCTGAAGCTGCTGTATCGCTTTGCTCAACTTGAGTTGAGGAACGTACCCAATCAGCTTCATCGAGGCGATACCGCGCTTTCTGAGGATTACATCCGCAAAATCTGCGTCTGATGGCGAGTTACAGAAAACTATACATGAATTCCCCCCCTCAAGTTCTATCAGATCACAGAGGGCCTGAGGCTTTGCCAAAAGGGATGTTTCAACTTCGTAATAAACGTGCTCCATATTCTGCACTGCTACTCCTTTAATCGAACAAGATTGCGGCTCTTTGAGAAATCTCCTGCTCAATGCGGAGATATTCAAAGAGGGCTCAGAACCAATTAATACAATCTGCGCTTCCGGATTGGACTCTCGGAAACCAAGCAAACACGACTCGAGCTCAGACAGTGACCCGTGCGAAAGAATCGAATCAACGCTGTCTACAACACAACGATCTACCACTATCGATGCTGCTTTCGTCTTGAGAAACGCTACTACCGTGGAGGCAGAGGCAATCACACAAGCGCCTTCGGATACGAATGCGCCTTTGAGATTCTCAGGAGCAGGTGCCACGAGCGCATCTACTGAGAGAGCCTTCAACGAAGCCGCGATCCTTTCACCCTCCTCGGTAGATCCACATACTATCAGAGCCTTCCCTGCGACTGCGGATAACCAAGCGCCGTACACAGCGGTACGCTCCGAGCCGGCAGCCGCGTACAGCTGAACGTCTCCTTCCTTTCCGAGATTCTCCAGTACTGCGATTTTCGCCTCACACGGCTCTTTACCATCGCTGCTCTGAAGTTTCGCTTTCGCTGCTTCGACGATCTGATTGGCTTCGTCGCTGCTGCGTGCTCCCATTACTGCCATATTCCTCCTATGCATTTCAGTGGATAACAGACCTTCCGAGCTTATTCCGTCCAACGTATACCGGGCTACGATACGAACGAACTCCCATCAACGAGGCTCAAAGGCTATACTCTGAAAAGATTACTATCAGTTAGTGCCTCACTCCGGTTTCCTGCATACGTACCGCTGAAAGAAGCGGCTGATACAATCATCCCGTTTGGGGCACACATGCTCCAGTACACCATACTCGTAACAGGACACAGAATTGTGCCAGGTCGATGAGATGTGTTTTTATTCGTTGGACTGTGTACCTACCTCTCAGATTGTAGATAGAGGGTAAATACTTACAGAGCGATACAGTGTCATGGAACCGCTAATCATTCGGTTTACTACCACGAAACGCACTGGCGATCGTTCTAAATTCCAAGAATGTATTCTATACCATATAGCCACACTTGCGGAAGTTTCGTCACCCGGATACCGCATCCAGGCGATAAAAATTTATAACCTATGAAATTAACTACGCAAAATATCGCTCTTGGCACCCTGATCCTGAGCCTTACAAGCTTTTTTCTGGTGAGTTGTCAGCTAGTAACCGACCTAACGGATTCCGTTCGCCCCAAAGCCTTGGGCCAAGTAGAGGGGTCGGAAGAGCTCCCGATATGGTCACCGCTCTCTCTGCACACAGCCCCCCAAGCTAGCAAGCACGGCGGAGCCGTACTAAACGCTATCGAGAATCCTAGCGCGCCCGGACAACTACTATCAGCGGGCTCCGATGGTTCAATCATCGCATGGAACCTTGAAACCTATTTAGGTCACCGGATACTTTCGCTGCCGACCTCCATCTCTCTCGCTGCTTTTGGAGAGCGCACACCGATGCTCGCGTCGTATGGACCCGACGGTATCTCAATCAGGTGCATCACCGGCTGTGAGCAGACCTGGCTACTCAACCGATTGAAGATCAGACCAACCGCTCTCGCGTTTCAAGGTGGGGATGCAGCTCTGCTCATCGCCGGAGCCGACGGGCGGATTTACCGCTGGCGTTTCATCGACGAGGCCAAGGTACGATCCGTCCAAGAGCAAGAAAAGCTTCTCGAGCGCTACGTGGCTCACCAAAACATCGTCAGTTCTGTGGCATCTCACCCGTTCGGTCGAGCTTTTTTCACCGGAGATTGGAACGGCGCTCTGTTCGGTTGGCTTCCCTACACCGCAGACCCCCACGGCGGTGCCTATGACAGAAATCTGTTTGGGGGTCGTTTTTACTCAGATAAAATCACTTTTGTTCAGGCCCTCAGAACGCCGGACAGGGGGATCTCGGCGATGAGTGTGTCCTCCTCAGGGGAACGGCTTGGCTTGGGAAGCGAAGATGGATACGTCGAAGTGTGGGAGGTCAAGGGATTCGTCCAATCCGCGCGTGAGGCCCTGCATGCGGGCCGGGTTCTATCGGTTTCATTCGATTCAACCGGCAATCGCATCGCATCCGTGGGTCGCGACATGATGGTATCGGTTGCGTCTATGGAGAGAGACCCCAGCTTCCGCATCTCACCCCAAGCGACCCCGTGGAAACTCATTCCCGCCACTCATCAACGGATCGAGAATGCTAAAGATGTCATCTTTCTCAAGAGCGGTAATCTGATCGTAACCACAAGTGATGGAGCTGTGGCTGAGGTCAGTGACCTCAAAGCCTCCGTACCTACACCTGTACCGACCCCACACACAGCAAACAAAATTCAGGACTCAGATTACTAAGAGAAGCGAGACAACGCCTGCGCCTGATTGCAGCAAACCGCTGACCAGGGTATTGCTTGGAATAATTCTATGAGCACGACCCCATACATCCTCGCAAAGCCGAACCTTCCTCTCCGCCTGGTTCTTGTCGTTGCGGTGGGCACAGCAGCCCTCGATCAACTGACCAAGTACCTGATTCTCATGAATTTCTTGCCCGGTGAGATCCTGCCAATCATCCCGGAATTCTTCAACCTGACCTTGACGTTCAATCTCGGGGCAGCCTTCGGCCTGTGGTCTGCGCTCTCTGATGGACTACGGGAAACGGTGCTTGCCCTTACCAACCTCGTTGCACTTGGAGTCGTCGTCTATTTCATGCGACAGCCGAGTTACTCGAGCAGAGCAGCTCAGACGGCATTAGCGGGCATCCTTGGGGGTGCAATCGGCAACATCATCGATCGTTTCGTGCGAGGCTCCGTGGTAGATTTTCTCGATTTTCACATCGGTACCACTCATTGGCCAGCTTTCAATGTGGCGGACAGCGCCATCTGCACCGGAGTGGTAGTCCTGCTTTTACTCTCTTTTTTAGGGCCGGAAGAGACAGCGTCGAGAGAGATAACGAGCACCTCGGCGTAGAGGCTCCAAGAGGAGGCAGGAAAGAGAGATTGGCGTAAAGCTCGAGCCATGGCCTAGATGATCGCTAGATGATCGATTGTCTAGTTCGGTTACCCGTTGCCCCACCTCTTCGCTCCCTCTACAATCCAAGGCAATTGTGCTCGGACCGGTGTACGCCCAGCGTCATCTCTAGGGATGCATTCAGAGTAGCGCTCACGTACTCTATAATCGAGCTTTATCGTATCCCTGTGAAGGCTGGATAAGGAGAGGAAACCCCGCTCCATCCCAGTCGAATCAACAACTCCGACGAGCCGCACTTATGACGCTGCTCAGCGATTTATGTGAAGGAAAATATCGGCGATGCCTCTCAAATCTCTGCGTATTCTGACTTTTTCAATTCTCTTGGCAACAAACGTGGGCTGCAGCTCTAACAAGGCCGCTAACCCCGGCAGTCCCCTCGTCGGTGGCACATTCAACGAATCGGAGAAGATCACCGAGCCGAAAACCACCGAAGAGGAGCGCTTCATCGAACTACAGGAAAAGGAGTTGGAGAAGCAGCGCAAAGAGATCGACGATCTCAAACGACAAAAATTTCATGATGACTATCTCCGCACGCGATATCCCAAGGAGAGCCCGGAAGGAAGTCCATCGCGTGACGGTTTTGGAGGCTACTAATGCTACATGTTCATAACAATCTCGCTCGCGCGATCTTTGTCGGCGCCATTGCCCTCGTTGCTATAACAGGGTGCACAAAACCCAAAGAGACCACCGCCATAGGCGCCGCAACGGGCGGCGCAATTGGAGCCGGACTGGGAGCGATCATAGGCAACCAAACCGGCGATGCCGGAAGCGGACTTGCGATCGGCGCTGCAGCGGGGGCTGCGACCGGAGCCCTCATCGGTAATGCGCTTCAAGCGCAACAAGAATCCGTGCGTTCTCAAGACGAGGCGATCGAACGCCAGGAGCGTATGATGGCTGCTCAACGCACTGAGATCGCGGAACTCCGTAACCTAAACCCTGACGTCGTAGAACAGAAGCGCCTCGCTCTCCAGAAGCGCGGACCATCTCCTTCTTCTTATTCCGCCCGTGCTACCAGTACCGGCAGCCCTCAATCTCTATCACGCAACTCATCCGATCCATTAGCTCGCCTCGACATGAGATCGAAGTCAATCGGAGAGAGGAGTCTTCCTACTCCCAAAGGCAAAGTAGCACCTGTGCGTGCAGTAGAGCAGCCGCGTCGCGTCGCACCGACCCAATCCAAGACTGAGCCAGCCGCAGGTGAGCCCGCGGTAGCTAAGCAGGTTTCAATGGCCGCAGAATCCTCTGATTCGTGCGGAGAGGCAGAGAAGGAGCGCGCTTCGGCACAAAATGCTATGGACAGCTCTGACAAGCTCTTCCACCTCCGACGCGCCCTACGCTTATGCCCGAACAACGCACGCATGCACCACGAACTAGGGAAGGTGTACGCGTCGATGGATCGCGCGAGCGATGCTGAACAGGAATTCAAGCAAGCGCTCGACATAGACCCATCATATGCTCCCGCTAAGCAGAGCTTGGATCAGTCATCACCTACTAATATCAAATTCTAACACGAACGGCCGAAAAGATCCGTAGGAGGGACACAGTATGCAGCGCTTGGTACTTTCGATGATTCTCCTGCTCTCTGCCTGTGAGAACTACAGGTTTGGCGCTACTGATGTGGCAGCGCTGGGTGGCGCTGCAGCAGGTGCCGGTCTCGGGGCAATTATAGGAAACCAAACCGGCCACACGGGAGGTGGTATCGCGATCGGATCGGCTGCAGGAGCACTCGGCGGCGCCTTGATAGGTTCGCAAATTGAGAGGCAGGACCGAGCGCTCGAGGATCAGAGCCGCCGAATCGAGGAGAACGACCGAGTACTGGCAGAAAATCGCAGGCTCCTTGAAGAGCTACGCCAACGCGGAATTGACGTACGAGACTCAGAACGAGGAATCGTTGTAAATCTACCCGACGTACTCTTCGCATTTAATAGCTCCAACCTCACGCCGCAAGCTCGCTCGACGGCCAAAGAGATCGCACATGTCATCAATCAAGCTCCAACCCGGAGAATCTCGATAGAGGGTCACACTGACAGTATTGGTTCGATCGATTACAACTATCGCCTCTCGGATACACGAGCCCGAGCAGTACGCAGCGAGCTCGAGCGCTATCAAGTAGCTCCTCGTCGCATAATGACACGCGCACTCGGAGAGACCGAGCCAATCGCTTCGAACCGAACAGATCAAGGCCGTCGTCGCAACAGGCGCGTCGAGGTAATTATCGAAAATGCTCGCTGAGAAATTGATTAACGTGCACGTAGAGCTCTATCAAGGACGTAATTACCCTACTCTACAATCTCCTCTATCTGTCGGAATTCTCGCATAACAAACAACAGAAAATACAAACTGAGTGGTATATCGCAAAGCTCTCGTTTTGCACCGCAAAGAGAGGCACCTCGCGTCTAGTGGATTCATAATCAATCTCGCTGCAAAAGATGTTCAGAAGCTCTTTACGTTTAGCCCGAGCACTGCGGGAACTTGGCGAACCCCAAGAGCTATTACGAGAGCCAAATTCGACGCTGACCCTCATGGTCAACGAAATGAGAAGCGAAGCTGCTTGAAATATTGGGGTTTTCAGGGCTGGAAGCCCTTCCTTCCCTTGCCAATCCGGACCCGACCCAATAACATCACCCCCGTATGCATAGGCTTAGTCATAGCATCCTTAGTTTGGTACTCTTGGCACTCCCACTCACTCAGGGACTGAGTTCCTCTGCCTCGGCCTCTCCCCCCCAAGAGGTCATTGTCGATGCCGTGGTAGCCACAGTCGACGACAAGCCGATAACTCTGAGCGAACTGCGCGGTCGACTCGTTCCGCCCAGGCAGTTGAGCCTGACTGAGGCAGGAAAAGACCAAGATGCGCTCAAGGCTCTCGATGCATTGATCTTCGAAAGACTCATAGAAGAGGAAGCGACGGCCAAACGAATCTCTGCAACAGACTCCGATATCGAGGAGTACCTAAACGAAGTAGCCAAGCGGAACGGCCTCTCGAGAAGTGAATTCGAAAAGGCGCTCCTTGCCGAAGGAAGAACCCTATCAGCGTACAAACAACAGGTTCGACTAGACATACTCCGTACCCGCCTCGCCTCTTCTATGACTCGAGGCGGTGTCAGCATCAGTGATGCGGAGGTCGACGAGTACATCCGCAATCACTCTGAGATAATCCAATCCGAAGGAACAGTAAAATTACGACAGATCGTCATCTCGTCTTTCGGGCGAGATCCAACGACCCTTCGAGCCCGTACTTCAGAGATCTTCCAAGCGCTCGA
The DNA here is from genome assembly GCA_044351795.1 of Bdellovibrionota bacterium. Taxonomy (GTDB): domain Bacteria; phylum Bdellovibrionota_C; class UBA2361; order UBA2361; family OMII01; genus OMII01. Next base: position 45,022 of record JBILFA010000002.1, read on the forward strand.
AGGTGGTGAGAAATTCGCCGACTTAGCCACGCGATTCTCCGAGGGCCCTCAGGCCTCTGACGGTGGGCTGATAGGGGTCGTTGCCGAAAAAGATCTAAGTGAAGATATATCATCTGCTATTGCTTCGCTGAACACGGGCGAATGGAGTGCCCCTCTGGAGACAGAGGCAGGTGTGCAGATATTTTTCATCGAGCAGCGATTCAAGGGTTCGGAAGAGGGTGAGACCGATGATAGCGACGCGCTACGCAATGAAGTCAGACAAAGCCTTCAACAGCAAAAGAGCCAAGAGAAGCTCTCCTCGTTCTTTTCGGGCGAGCTGTACAAGAATCATGCAGTAGATAAAAAGCTGTAAGGGTGAAATCGCTAGATTTCGAGCGTCACAGCGATGCACAGGGAGGTGCGGAGCTTGGATTTTAGACAAGGAGTGATTGTATGCAAATAAATCCGGTAATCTTTCGAGAGTACGATATTCGTGGAACGGTCGGTACAGAGCTCAGCCCAGAGTTTGCAAGGGTCCTCGGTAGAGCTTACGCGACGCTGGCTGTGGAGCACAAACTCAACCGTATCGCTATCGGGCATGACTGCCGACTGAGCTCTCCGGACTACGCTCAATCACTCGCCGAAGGTATGGCAGACGAGGGAATCGACGTGGTACTGACCGGCATGGGGCCGACTCCCCAATTGTATTACGCAGTATTTGCAAATGACCTCGGTGGTGGCATTCAAGTTACCGGAAGCCACAATCCTCCTGACATGAACGGCTTCAAAATCCTGTTGGGAAAGCAGACCCTCTCCGGCTCTGATATTCAGGACATGAAGAACCGCTGCGAGCGCGTGCTATCAAAAGCCCCGGTATCGAAGCGTGGCGTGATCACGAACCTCGAAGTACGTGAGTCGTACATCCAGAACCTCATAGAGAATTCCCGCTCTCACATGGGCCCCCGAAAACTCAAGGTAGTCGTAGATGCGGGCAATGGGGTCGGCGGCATGGTCGGTCCGGCCGTGCTCAGAGAGCTCGGCGTCGAGGTAATCGAGTTGTACTGCGAGCCGGACGGACTTTTTCCGAATCATCATCCAGACCCGACAGAGCTCAAGAACATCACCGACCTCGTTGCCGCCGTCAAAGAGCACGGTGCTGATTTCGGAATCGGTTGGGACGGAGATGCCGACCGCATCGGAGTAGTCGATGAAAAAGGAGCTCCGATCTTCGGAGACATGTTGCTCCTCATCTACGGCAGAGCAATCTTGAACGAGAAGCCGGGAGCGACTATCATAGGTGACGTCAAATGCTCGAGCCTGCTCTTTGACGATCTCGCTGCACGCGGCGCAAATGCGATAATGTGGAAGACCGGGCATTCCTTAATCAAGGGCAAGCTCAAAGAGACTCATGGAGATCTCGCCGGAGAGATGAGCGGTCACATCTTCTTCAAGCATCGCTACTACGGTTTCGATGATGCCCTGTATGCCTCAAGTAGGTTGGTGGAGATTGTCAGCAAACACTCTGGGCCGATCTCCTCACTTCTTTCGGGATTGCCGCCTATGGTATCCACCCCGGAGCTCCGTGTGGACTGCCCGGAGCAGATTAAATTTAGGATCGCACAGGAGGCGCAGTCAGCATTCAAAGAGTTCAAGGTTGATACGATTGACGGTGTGCGAGTTACCTTCCCGCAGGGCTGGGGACTGGTGCGCGCGTCGAATACTCAACCCGTTCTCGTGATGCGCTTTGAAGCGGAAACCCCTGAACTCCTCGAAAGCTACAAGAGGACCGTCCTCGATCGGATTGAGGATATCAAATCTCGCCTTTCGTAGCCGATCTGAGAGCGTGGTCAATGCCGTTTGACCACGCTCCATCTCTTCACTATCCAGCATGAAGGAGCACCACCAGACGACGATCTCAATCTCAGTCTTCTCTGCGCGACTCTTCTATGCCGACTCGCCCGACACTTCGCTCGAAACCGGCGTCCTTCATCACACGACACAAATACCAAGCAAGGGAATGATGAAGGTGTGCGTTTCCGCAGACGCCCCTGGATCGCTACTATGGATGGATGGACTGGCCATTCAAGCGAGCCGCACGCGATCCTTTGTAGAAGCACTGCGGCGAGGCGAGATCCCAAAGCCGATCGCTCAGCCCGGCTCTCTTCCTGCTCATATGCGCGTTCGGTATGTATCGCCAGGCACCATCGCTCTGTCCGACGAGACGCTCATCTCTATGCTCGGGCTAGTCCCTACCCTACTCCATACTATCGATTCCTCCGGCTATCGCACGTGTGACAGTTGCGGAAGCGCCGTGAGAATGTACAAAACCGCGGCGAATCTTGCGGAGGAGATCCTGGAAGGACATAGGAATCAAGGTATCGAGATCCAGCTTCGTGCCTCGCCTGATCTCCTCACCCAGTGGGGAGAGACGCGAGGATTCCGTCTTCAGGAATCAGGTAATGGATACTGCTTCATCGAGCTCGACTCCTTGGTTGCCAAGCCTGAGGCTTTTGAACGAGTTCGTAAGGTTCTCGACTCAAGCTGGTCACTTCCCACCGGCAGCGTGTGGTGTCTAAGCGATGATTCGACAACCGCATATGCTCCCTCTGGTTTCTGTATGCAGTGCCTAAGACCGGCATCAGCGATTTCTATTCAGAGGCTTACTCACATCTTGCGGAAAGGAGCTGCTGACCCCCAGGCGCCCGAACTTCTGCTCAATGCATGTGGAACAACCGTTGCAGGGCTTTTGAGCTCATCGCTGTCAGTACTCGAAGAAAAGTTACTTACCGGCAAGATCTTGTCCCCCGCTCTTCGGGAGGAGCTGTGGGCTTTGAATCTCGAAGGTCTTCTCTTAGGCAGAACCGCTGATAGGCTCTCAGCGTCAGCACTGGCGCGTCTTGCCGTCATTACGGCAGCACTGGACGGCTCAGATGACGACACGCTCGTTGTTGTGGATGTGCCGTGTGGTTTGATGTCGCCGAGCAAAAGCTCCAGTGCTGAGCGCATTCTACAGCACTCGGCGCGGCGTCGCACGACGGTCGTGCTGGAGCAACACAGCGGAGAGTTCCAATCAAGCACGGAAACTCGAACACCGCTCGGTACGGGTGTGAGTTTGGGTACCCTTCGCCTGAGAACGCCCCTGGAGTCCACATGGAAGGAAACGGATCTAGTCCAGGGATCACTCCACGTCATCCGCCCGCTCGAAACCCACTCGACCGAACCTCTCGCCGCAGACATATTCGCCGCTCTATCGGGGAAAGGAGCTCTCGACCAGCACGAAGCAGAGTACACCACTCGGCACTCTTGTGACGCTCACTTGGTCGACATGCGCCCTATCACATCGTTGAACAGACGGATCTTGGCCCAACAGTTCGGCCTGTATGAACCTCTCACTAAACTCTATGCGTCCGCATTGGAAGCACGCATGCTGGGACTCACTCCGAAGGATTTCAATCTGAGTAGTCGCGCTAAGCCGAATTACCTGTGTCCGAAATGCTCAGGTTTGGGAATAGTTCTCGAATCAGTACCGGGCTTCGAGCGTCCCCAGGCGCGCCCATGCCTCATCTGCCTCGGCACGAGATTTCGAACCCCGATCAAGGAGATTGAATTTCGAGGTCGCGCGTTGTGGCAGCTCTTGAATTCGACGTTTTCGGAGGCGGAGAGCGTTCTTCGTGCTCTTCCAAGAGTTGCGAACTCACTATCTCTTCTCAAACTGCTTGAACTTGATCACCTTCCCGTCGGTATGCCTGCCTGTTTGTTGAGTTTCTCCGAGCGCAAGCTAACAGCGATCGGTACCAGTATCCTTTCGGGAACAAAGTCTCGTCCGACCGTTCTCATTATCGAAGAACCGTTTGCCGGTCTTTCCGAGAGGCAGGCAGCAGGATTGACCCAACTCATAACCAACCACGAGCTCGGTAAGGACGTGACTTGGCTCTTGGTTGGTCGAGATGCCCGCTTGGCCAAAGTCAGTTCCTCGACGCTCGAGGTTTAGCAGCACTCGTGGCTCGAAGAACATCACCACGTCCAAGCCTCGAGCAAAGCACTATAATATCAAGCTGTTACAAACAATCTATGCGCCCCTCAGACGTTTTCAGAAGCATATCCCTTCAAGAGCACGAAATATCTATTTCGAACCATAACAGAGAAAGAGAACCGAGAGACTCATTACCCGAGGTTACTATGGCGCGGCTTTCCCGAGACAAGCGTTCCCAGAAAGGTGAGGCGGAGATGATGCTATTCGGTATCGTCGTCATCCTCTGCGGCATACTCTCAGGCTCTTTGTGGGTCTTAAACTGGGTAAAAGACAGCAAGAACGCAAAGGTACAAGAGCACATGAATGCCCGTTTTAAGCGAGGCACACCAGCTCCTGTCACAATCTCAAAAGACCCGGCCGCCTACTACGCGAATTGCCGGAAGTCTCCAGTTTCACTCATCAGCACCACCATCAAGTGCCAAGTCATGGATGAATCCTACGGCGAGCTGTACCTTACGCCGTTCGAAACGATAGAGTAGAAGCACAATCTTCTTTTGAGGCGAACTCGCAGAGCGAGGTTTGTGCACTCCTGCTAGAGAGTTTCGGTGAAAGAGCGCAATTCGCCAGCTCCAATATCGAATGCACGCCAGCCCTCGAGGCTGGGTATAATGACGATATCGTTTGCTGTACGTGCTACACCGATAAAATTGCCCTCTAAATCGACGATCTGATCGCCCTTCAATATCTGTTCACCGAAATCTCCAGTTCCTCGTAATCCCGCTACCGAGTACCGAAGATTACGTTCTCCCTCTTGAGTCAAGCGATCTCGGGGAAAGAGAAAATGTGTGGTAGCAAGCTCTCGAATCTTGTCGCCGAATCCCCGAACGGCCCCTGTACGGACGGCCATCAAGGTTGGCATAAAGGAACGAGCATTCGTCTCGGTGACCGGCAAGGCGGCACCACCCTCAGCAGGAACGACGATGGCTAGTAACTCAGGCAAAAACGAAGCGCGATAGACGCGAGCCACCGATTGTCCCGAGACGCGGATATCCAGCGACTTCAACTCCTGAGGATCGTCGATCCCTGACAAACCGAGGTCCGAAATAGGAGCGAATACCACCTGCTCTTGCCCACTTGCAACGGGCAGCAGCGACAAGACAGTTTGGTTTTTCGAATCACCCAATAGCGCCCGCCGAGTGACCACCACATCGACCTTGATGATCTTGCGCTCGATGTTACGAGCGAATGCCGTCGTAGCGCTCTGAGTGATCTTTTGCACCCTCTCGCGCGCCTCCGACCGCTCTACATCCGCCTCTCTCGCTCTGCGTAGCGCTACATCCGCAAGGTTTTTGCCAGCCTCCGCTTGAGATATAGCCTGAGAGGCGACGGAGAGCGCTTGCTCCCGCGCCTGTCGTGCGCTCTGGGCTTCCGCAAGTGCCCGCTCGCGTTCCACGAGAGCTTCTTCCGCCTTTCGACGTGCTTCATCAGCGAGCGTCTGCTGGCGTTGTACTTCAGATACGAGTTGCAACGACTTCTGCTCTTCAGCTGCAAGCTGTTTGGCCCGTTCCTCAGCAGTGCTCCTGTGGCGTTCAAGGTCCAACTCCCGCTCGGCAACTCGAGCAGCCAGTCGCGCCTCCCGCTCCTCGAAGGCTTTACGGGCCTCCTCCTGTATCTTCTCTAACTGCGCCGCTCTCTCTGTCGAGTCTGCCACGGCTTTCTGAAGCTGCTCTTGACTCTTCTTGGTCGAATCGAAATCCAAATCCGTTTTGCGCTTCTCGGATTCAATGCGCTGTTTGTCGCTCATTAAGGCTGCCAATTTTTTGCGCAAATCAACAGCTTCGCGTTCCTTCGCTTCGAGAGCAGCCAAACGGCCCTCATCCTGCTTCTCAAGCAGCTCCTTGGATTCCTTGAGCTGAATGAAATCCTGGACCGTCAGTGCACTGACAGGCCGCGCCTCAACTTCTGCCAGAGCAGTAAGGTACAAAAGCAGGAAAATGTCACACATGCCCACGAGAAACATCCGCATCGCTTCGATCTACTCCTCGGAAGAGCCTCGATACTCAGGCATGGGTAGCAGAATAGTCAGCTTTCCCATTACATGCAGAAGGATCCCGCTCATTGTCGTAACATAAGCCAATGGAGCGACCAGAGAGCCTGCTATGAATTGGGTGAGACACACGCCGAGTAACGTACCAAAGAGCCCCAGATACATCGGGATCTCCACGAGAAACTGGACAATCTTGAGATCTTCCTTTCTTCGTCCGGCGTTACTAGCCCTACGCACGGCAAACAGCAATGCAACGACTTGTAATGCAGCGACGGCACCGACATGGGCGAATAGCCAACCGGGAACCGTAGAGAAAGAGAACTGTTTCGGAGGGGTCTCAGACGTCTCTGCCAGAAGGTGACTTTGATGTGATGGAGGAGCAGGCCTTTCACCGTCGTCATGTCGGACGGTCAGCACGGCCGTGACTCCCAGAATAGAGACCAGAAGCACTAGCAGAAGCAGCACCAACGGAATATGAGAACGAGTTGCGGAGTAGCGGTTCGGCATGACATCCTCTCGAGAATCCAAGAGGATCTTCTCCCCTCGACTCTCAAGTTGTACCTCGTTTTGCGAGTAAAGCACCACGCCCGGTACAAGGCCCTCTGGAAAGACCGTGACCAAAAGCGCCTAGAACTATCCTCGGCCCTGCGTACGCTCTGACAGAGCAGGTCGTTGTCCCGATAATTCTCGATGAGAGCTATTTCTTTCGCGAATCCTCTTCTGCCGCATGCAGGGGATACTCGGCGACATGTCCAAGCGTCGGATCGTAAGCAGCGTCCATAACAGGTTCGACATCGACGGGCTCTAACAACAACATTACAAAGGGTAGGCAGCTCATGTCGACTACGGCTATATGTCCACGACTCTCTCGATATGAATTGATGAGCCACTGAAAATCCGGATCCGATAGTTCATGCGGATAAATCGGTCTTGCCATCAGTTACTCCTCCTTGAGTAAAAAGCTTGTGCACCAGGATAGTGGCCAAAAAACTGTGGTAAAAACCTGGTTTTGCAACATCATCTCGCCCTCCTTTACGCATCGCCTAATGCCGACACGCGAGCCTTCAACCTACCTCGAATGTTCAGTCAGGTGGGCCGTGCGGAGTAGTTTGCAGAGCGCTCAAGAAGTCACCTGTTCCGTGGCGACTATCTCGACGTCTCCCTTATAAAGAACAAGTCGGTGCTCCGGCTTTGCAACTTTAGCATCAAAATACCCTTACACTTGTCGATGCATGCCTATAACCAATTGACTTTACTGTATAAATGCATTAACTTAGCACCACTATTGAAAAGTTGCCGCTGAAAATCCACCAATGCTTCCACCATCTTCATTAGCAACCGCCGTTTACTTTTACGCGTACGGCTTGTGCGGCTTTAAGCTCTTCAGTTTCCCCGCTCAAGCGCTTGAGAAATCGCCCTAAGCCCCGTAAACTGCCCTGCAATGGCCGGAAGGTCGTAAATGTTGCTTTTCTGGATGAGTTTCCAAAGGCCCGGAAATATGAACCGTCGGCCCAGGGAGCAACGAGCAGGCCTGTTGGGCCTGCTAAAGTCGTGACAGTCGTTGATAGCCGTATAGAACCCATTCTCATGCCCGCGCCAGAGCAACCCTCAATCAAAAGTATCGTCGAACATCCTGTTGTTAAAGTGTACGGTCCCACTGAGCACGCTCTCAGAAAGGACGAAGTCGATGACGACGCCCGCAAGGTTGTGTACCGCCTACAACGTGCCGGTTTCAAAGCTTACATAGTAGGAGGCGGGGTGCGAGATCTCTTGCTTGGTAAGCAGCCCAAAGATTTCGATATCTCCACAGATGCCACTCCACGAGAGATAAAGGCCCTTTTTCGAAACTGCAGGATTATCGGACGACGCTTCAAGCTTGCTCATGTGTATTTCGCCCACGGCAAAGCGCTCGAGGTGTCTACATTTCGCGATGTCGCCGACACACCTGAGCCCGCCGAAGGGGAAGAGCATATTCAGAGTCCTACGGCGAGAGATAACGTATACGGTACGGAAGCTACCGACGCAGTTCGCAGAGATATAACTATCAACGGTTTATTTCTCGACGTATCGACGATGGAGATCATCGACTATATCGGTGGTATGGATGACCTCAAGCATGGCGTTATCAAGGTAATTGGAGAGCCGGAGGTTCGCTTCAAAGAGGATCCTGTAAGGATGATTCGAGTCGTCCGACACTCCGCGCGTAACGGCTTTCGCATTGACCCGCTCTGTTGGGAATCGATCGTGCAGAACGCCGAGCTCATCACTCAGAGTTCGCAGGTCAGGGTGTTCGACGAGATAAAGAAAGATTTTTCGTCCGGCTGTTTTCTTACAATCCTTTCGCTTCTCGGGGAAACAGGACTACTCGAATTCCTACTTCCCGAGCTGCTTGAAAACAACGCTCGACTACTCTCGGGCGAGAGCGACTTTAGCCGCTGTCTCGAAAAGCTCGACGACCTGGCAGCACAGGGCGAAGATATCTCTCCAACTGTCGGACTCACGATTATCGCCATGTTCACAGCGGGAGACTCTATATGGTTGAAGGATCTGGCCGAAACACTGCCAAACGCTCCTGATCTGATCGAACGCTTGAGTGCGTGCTTCACCAGACTTACCGTTCCTCGCAAAGAGCGGGAAAAGATCCAAATGCTGCTCTCTCTCTGGGCCCGCGTGCGCTCTACTCCGTTTCGTAACTTCAAACCCGGTATGTACAAACGCTCATCGCTGCTACACGAACTGATAACGCTCCTTGAAATCTCTCTTCTTTCTCGCGAAGACGAGCAGCGACTCAACCTGTTGCGACCCTTGCTTCACTCTGAAGACAATAGCGCAGAACACAGCGAGCAAGACGAACCTCGGGATCGAAGGCGATCTCGTCGAAGACGGTAATTGGATGAACATTCTAGAAACCCACAACGTCACGAAAAAGTACGGTGGTAGGAAGGTCGTTGACGGCGTTTCTATATCAGTCAAGGCGGGAGAGATCGTCGGACTACTCGGGCCGAACGGCGCCGGGAAAACGACGACATTTTACATGTGTGTCGGCCTGGCAGCGCCCGATACGGGTCGGGTATCGCTGAGCGACATCGATATTACGCGCGAGCCGATGTTCGCTCGAGCACGACTCGGCATCGGGTACCTACCTCAGGAAGCCTCTGTATTCCGCAAACTCTCGGTACGGGAAAACGTCATGGCGATACTCGAGACCATGGATTTCCCCACTGCAAAAGCAAGAGAGGAGCGACTCATAGAGCTTCTGGAAGAACTGGGCATTCGAGGATTAAGCGACAACCTGGCCAGCTCCCTGTCCGGCGGTGAGCGGCGCCGGGTCGAAATCACGCGCTGCCTTGCGCGTAACCCACGATTTATCCTTCTCGATGAGCCATTCGCAGGAATCGATCCGCTAGCGATCAAGGATATTCAAGGCATAATATCGAAGCTCCAGGACAAAGGAATCGGGGTTCTCATAACTGATCATAACGTTCGAGAAACACTAGGTATTTGTTCCTCAGCTTATATATTGGTCGACGGTAAAGTATTGGAACGAGGCACCCCTGAGCAGATAGCTTCCTCAGAGAAGGCGAGACGATATTACCTCGGCGGTGACTTTCAGTTGTAACCATTCCACCCACTTTGGTCATCTATAAAACGATAGAGTGTTTTACGATAGCATTCAGAAACGTCGTCGTGGTGTGGGTGTATGGGTTTAGAAACCAAGCTCGTTCAGAAAATGGGGCAGTCTCTCTTGCTGACTCCCCAACTCCAGCAGGCCATTAAGCTTCTACAGCTTGGTCGACTCGAGTACATGGACGCCATTGAACGGGAACTCCTTGAAAACCCTGTCCTCGAAGATGTGCGCGAGGAGTTTTTTAATAACAGCATGCCCGCACCGGATCCGACTCCGCTGGAGCCCACCATTCTAACCGGCACGTCGACAGCCGAAATCGAGGACACCATCTCAATCTCGGCTACAGGGCCGACGGCTGACTGGGATGATTACATCGACTCCTTCACCGACTACCAAGGGTCCGCTTCTGCAAAGGGTGCGGGTGACTTCGAGGATCGACAGCCCCCTGAGGTCGTGTCAACAGTTAACGAGAGCCTCGAACAACACCTGCTCGAGCAGGTTCGCCTCCATGATTTCTCGGAGCAGGATCGCTACATAGCGCAATATCTGATCGGTAGCCTAAACGACGACGGGTACCTAGTATGTTCTCACGAAGAGGTAGCTGCCGCATGCAGCGTCGACGTCGAGGACGTATCTATGATGGCCGACACCATCCGATTCTTCGATCCGGCTGGAGTGTGCACTCGCAATCTCCAAGAATGTCTTCTCACCCAACTCGAAGCCAAGGGACTCGCAGATAGACTGGAAACACGCATCATCTCCCAACACATGGACAAGCTCGAAAAGAAGCGTTTCGACGCGATAGCCAAGGCAGAGGGGGTGGAGATCGAGGAAGTGGTGAGGGCCATGGGGTCAATCCGTACCCTGGACCCCAAGCCGGGTCGCCCCTTCGCCGGAGAAACCACCCGCTACATAGTGCCGGATGTATACGTCCAGAAGGTTGGGAACGACTACGTCGTTACCATGAACGAAGACGGAATCCCGCGTCTACGAATGAATCCGATTTATACCACCATGATCAAGGAAGCCGGACCTTCGGAGGCCTTCAACAAAGCATATCTCACCGAACGAGTGAGAGCTGCAAGCTGGCTCATAAAGAGCATTCAGCAGCGCCAGCAGACGATCTATCGGGTCGCCGAGAGTATCATGAAGTTTCAGCGCGCTTTTCTGGACCACGGCATCAGCCGACTAAAGCCCTTGGTTCTCAAGGAAGTCGCCGATGACATCGGAATGCATGAATCAACGGTGAGCCGAGTAACGAGCGAGAAGTATGTTCACACCCCACGCGGTGTCTTTGAGCTCAAATTCTTCTTTACCTCAGGAATCAAAACATCAACGGGAGATATCTCGTCGTCATCCGTCAAGGAGCGTATCAAAACGCTAATCGCCGCCGAATCGAACAAGAATCCCATCAGCGACCAACAGATCGTCGAGATACTTAAGGGTGAAAAGATCGATATTGCGCGGCGTACCGTGGCAAAGTACCGCGAGACACTTGGAATCCCTTCCTCCTCCCAACGCAAAGCGGCCTTCTGAGGTCCCACAGTGCGGCCCTGCCTCCTCGACCGAAGCAAACGCCTATCAGAGTACCAGTTTCACGCAGATCTTTTCTAAGAGCGCGATAAATATACAGGCCGAGTGAATTAGGTGCTATACTAGGCGTCACAAACGGTCGATTAAAAAAATACATCCGAGTATTCAAAAGGAGGGCATACATGACCGAATCAACTAAGGTTATCAACGTTAGCATCGCGTTTCTCAACATCGACGCCACAGATGCCATCAAGAAGTATACGACCGATAAGATACGTCACTGCGTCCAGAAGTTTGCTCACCAAGACACCGACGCACACGTTGTTTTAAAAGTAGAGAAAACCAGACAGCTCGCCGAGGTAACGATGCACCTCTCGGGAGCGGATTTCTTCGTCAAGGAGGAGAGCGAGAACCTCTACGCGTCTATAGATATGGTAGTAGATTCTCTCACTCATCAATTGCGTAAGCACAAAGAGAAGATTACGAGCCACCATTGAGTCTTGTCCTCTCGTTCCAACACATAGACTCGTTGATTATCGTTACCGGTATATCCGGTGCCGGTAAGTCTACGGCTATGGATTTACTCTCCGACAGTGGATACTACGTAGTTGATAACCTGCCGGTTCCACTGTTGGAGAGTTTTCTCGCATTTTCCAAGCTTTCAGGTGAACGTTTCAAGCAAACCGCGCTGCTGCTGGACATCGATTCCCAAGAAAGCAGGGCTCAGCTTCTTCCGCTTCTCAAGGAAGGATCCGAAACACCATCGAATCTGAAGGTCGTGTTTCTCGATGCCGACACCCCGGCTATTGTGCGGCGGTACAGCGAAACACGTCGTCCACATCCTGGATTCGATCCTTCGAAGGATAAAACTCTAGAGGATACCATTCAACGGGAACGGGCACGGCTTCAGCCAATCAAGGAGATAGCAGACCTTGTGCTGGATACTTCTGCTTTCAACGTACACGCTCTCAAGCGAGAACTTCGAGCCTTTCTCTCGACCTTACTCTCGCAGGGGGGGCGAACAATGAGGGTAAACTTCCTCTCCTTTGGCTTCAAAAGAGGGATTCCGCTCGATTGCGACCTCATCGTAGACGTGAGATTCCTACGAAATCCTCATTTCGTCGAAGAGCTACGAGAAAAAGATGGAAGAGAGTCTCAGGTCAAGGAGTACGTTTTTCAATCCCCCGACGCACAGGAATTCGTTGAACGCTATGCGGAGCTTCTCAGATTCCTCTTACCAAAATATCAATTTGAAGGTAAAGCGTATCTAAATGTGGGCATCGGGTGTACCGGTGGTAAGCACCGATCAGTCGCAATCGCGGAATCGTTGAGTAGCGCAGTCGATCCATTGAAGTATCTGGTAAGTGTAAAGCATAGAGACATTTAGACTTCGCTCAAAGCTCCCACATTTGGATATTGTTTCGTCGTTATATTACGGCGTATTCTAAAATAGAGGGCTGTGTCGTACAGCATCCTGTACATAATTCATCGAAGTAGGCACGTAACGACTGCCCCACCTCATGCTTCGAATAACTTGAGATTAGTTTGCAAGGAGAGCATACTCATGAGTTCGAAAGATCACCTCTTTACCTCCGAATCAGTTGCCGAAGGACACCCCGACAAAATAGCGGATCAAGTAAGCGACGCCGTACTAGACGAATTTCTGCGTAACGACCCGAAAGCTCGGGTCGCGTGCGAAACATTGGTCAAGAACGATGTCGTAATCCTGGCGGGTGAAATCACGTCCAAGGAGATCGTCAATTACGAAAAGCTGGTTCGCGACGTGGTGAAGGACATCGGCTACGACGATCCTCGCCTGGGGTTTGATGCCGCCGGGTGCTCAGTGATGACCTTTATCAGCCAGCAGTCACAAGACATAAGCATGGGAGTAAACGAAGATGAGGGATTATTCAGAGAACAGGGCGCCGGAGACCAGGGGCTCATGTTCGGTTTCGCGTGCGACGAAACTGCTGAGCTCATGCCTCTCCCTATCTCACTATCGCATCAACTCATGAAGGCACTAGCCAAGGCGCGTAGGAGTGACCCTAACTCCTTCCTCAAGCCGGACGCAAAGAGTCAAGTGACGGTCGAGTACAGAGACGGGCGACCTCACGCCATTCATACGATCGTGCTATCCACTCAACACAGTGAGGACGCTTCTCTCAAGGCGGTGGAGGAATACGTTATCGAAAGTGTGGTGAAGAAGGTCATCCCCGAAAAGTACTTAACAAACAAAACTAAATATTTAATCAACCCAACAGGTCGGTTCGTGATCGGTGGGCCGGTTGGAGATTGCGGTCTCACAGGACGCAAAATCATCGTGGATACCTACGGTGGATACAGCAGACACGGTGGAGGAGCGTTCTCTGGAAAAGATCCATCCAAGGTTGATCGCTCAGCAGCATATGCCGCGCGCTATATCGCCAAGAACGTGGTAGCGGCAGGTCTGGCCCGAAAATGTGAGGTACAGGTTGCCTACGCGATCGGCGTAGCTAAGCCGGTCTCAGTATACGTGAACACCTTCGATACGGGGACAGTGGCAGAAGACAAGATCTCAGCGGCAGTTCAAGAGCTGTTCGATTTGACTCCGAGAGGAATCATTCACAGCCTCAATCTGCTCAAACCTATCTATCGTGCCACCGCAAGCTACGGGCACTTCGGTCGAGATCCAGGCAGTGACGGAAGCTTTTCATGGGAACAGACAGACAAAGCCGAGGGTCTCAAGGCAAGCGTGTAGCTGCGTGTAGCTGCGTGCCACGTCGTCGTCAGATGGCGTGGCATCCCCCCTGACTATGGCCCATTTAACGAACCTGAACATCGAGATAGCGATAGCTTTTAGCGGTAGTAATTACCGTAGGTCGGTCCGTTGTACTGATAATCGCGCAGCCCTTCCTCCGGATCGCCATGAGGTCCTTCATTGCGGATCTTTTCCCGTAAGACATCGATCTCACGCTGTCGCGCGAAGAGCTCTTCTTGGTTCTCCATGATGAGCTTCTGCTGACGCTCTCGTACACTTTCTTGGCTGTTGTAATCGTAGATCGCCGCTATTGCGAGACCTGCCGGTATCCCAATAGCGCCGCCCAGGAGAGCGCTCGCTGCTACATCTCCGTTTGCTATCACTGCTCCGACGATTGCACCCGTCCCGGCTCCGGCGAGGCCTCCACCCACAGCACCGAAGGCCAAAGGCTTTGCATGAAAACCACAACCACCTAAACAAAGGGAGGCTCCGAGAATAAGAGTAAGTAACGATCTCGACATATCCAAAACTTCCTCAACCGAACATCTACTGTGATATGACAACTCGAAGCTAGAATGTGCCTTTACTGAAGAAGCTTTCTTGCGAACCCGACGACAACAACTTACATTAAAGATACCAGACAGTTAGAGGAGCTCCCAAGATATCTCAGGAGCATCCCTGAGAATGCCGACAGTTAGGAGGGACACAATACATGGGTCCTCCCTGAATGGGAGCGACACCTTGGAGATATATAAGGACTCCACCTTGAAGCACCGCCCACTCACCTCGACAACTCTCAAAAATACCTCGAGCGCTCGTAACGCCGAACGCCTTCGTTTGGCCGAAGACGACGACCGACTCAAGAATTGGAAGCGCTGGGGCCCTTACCTTTCCGAACGTCAGTGGGGAACAGTGCGCGAGGATTATTCGGCTGACGGCTGGGTATGGTCCTATTTCACTCATGATCAGGCACGCAGTCGAACCTACCGTTGGGGTGAGGACGGATTACTGGGCATCACTGACCGTCAATGCCGCATCTGCTTCGCACCCGCGCTGTGGAACAAGAAGGACTCAATCCTCAAAGAGCGGCTCTTTGGGCTGAGCGGTGCTGAGGGCAATCACGGCGAAGATGTAAAGGAATGTTACTACTACCTCGACTCCACTCCCACGCATTCGTACATGCGAGCTTTGTATAAATACCCCCAGAACGAATTCCCCTACGCTCGTTTAGTGGAAGAAAATCGCACTCGGAGTAGGCACGAGCGAGAATTCGAGTTGATCGATACTGGCATTTTCGACAAAAACCAATACTTCGACGTCTTCATCGAGTATGCGAAAGCGGATCAAAACGATCTTCTTATAAAGATTGAAGCTGTAAATCGCTCGAAACACGCCGCCCCTTTGATGCTCATTCCTACTATCTGGTTTCGAAACACATGGGCATGGGGACGCACCGGCGAGGGATACACGATCAAGCCGAGAGTTTCGTTGCTCGGCAACGATAGATTCCTTCTTGTTCATCCGCAGCTCGATCCCTTCGTCCTTTTGCTTGATCCTAAAAGCGCAGCACAATCACCTCTGACTCTTTTTACCGACAATGAAACCAATAAAAAGCGCCTTTTTGGAGGAGAAAACGCAGCGCCTTTCGTTAAAGATGCTTTTCATGAATATATCGTCAATGGAAAAACGGCTGCTGTCGACCCTTCAGGCTCCGGGACCAAGGCTTGCTTTGCGTTGGACGGAATGGTGCCGCCAGGGGAATCCTTCACGGTCAAGTTACGCCTGAAGCCATTCAGCACACCTCGTCAAGAAGTATTCGGCGATGATTTTGACGAAGTCATGGAGACCCGGCGCCGCGAATGCATGGAATTTTACGACGAGATAGTTCCCGCCATGGCATCTGCGGAGGAGCGCTCGGTCATGATTCAGTCCTACTCCGGACTGCTATGGACGAAACAATTTTATCACTACTCGGTCAAGGAGTGGTTGGAGGGAGACCCGACCCAACCGACGCCTGCGGCCTCTCGTCGTTCTCAGCGCAATTCAGAGTGGGAGCATCTGTACAACAGAGATATCATCTCTGTTCCCGACAAATGGGAGTACCCGTGGTATGCAGCGTGGGACCTGGCGTTTCATATGGTCGCTTTCGCCCGAGTCGACTCATCGTTTGCCAAGAGCCAGCTCCTACTCATGCTACGGGAGTGGTACATGCATCCGAATGGACAGATCCCTGCGTATGAGTTTGAGCTATCGAACGTAAATCCACCTGTTCACGCCTGGGCATGCTGGCGAGTCTACAAGATGACCTCACAGAACGGTCAGATGGACCACCTGTTTCTCAAGCGATGCTTTGCGAAGCTCCTTCTTAATTTCACCTGGTGGATAAATCGCAAAGATACTCACGGCAAAAACCTCTTCTCGGGCGGCTTCCTCGGACTCGACAACATAGGAGTCTTTGACCGTAGCGCCCCTCTGCCCAAGGGAGGGACGCTCCAGCAGGCGGATGCCACTGCGTGGATGGCATTTTACTGTGGAACAATGCTCGCCATCGCGCTCGAGCTGGCGGAACACGACGAAACATACGAGGACCTGGCTTCGAAGTTCTTCGAACACTTTATCTCGATCTCGACGGCAATAAATCACTTCGCAGGAACCGGCCTTTGGGATCAACTTGATGGCTTCTACTATGATCAACTTCAACTAGACGACACAACGATCCCTCTACGTGTTCGCTCCTTGGTCGGTATAATCCCCATTTTGGCAGTTGAAGTTCTCGAGAACCGCACGCTCGAAAAATTGCCGGGGTTCCGTAAACGCTTCGAGTGGTTCATTGCAAACCAGAGCGAACTGGCAAAACACATCGGTCACAGCGAGCGGAAACAGTCGGGTCGATCAGGCGATAAGGGAGCACCTTCCAGTGACGGCTCTAGACTCCTTGCCATTCCATCCAAGGAGCGACTCACTCGTATGCTTCGATATGTTCTGGATGAAAATGAATTCCTCTCTCCGCACGGCATTCGCTCTCTGTCCAAAATTCACGCCGCCTATCCCTATCGTCTCACCCTGGAGAACCGCGACTACGGAATCGACTATTGTCCCGGTGACTCCAATACGGACTTCTTCGGGGGTAACTCGAATTGGCGCGGCCCGGTATGGTTTCCAATCAACGTGCTTCTGATCGAAGCCCTGGAGCGTTACCACGCCTTTTACGGCGATGACTTTCGAATAGAGTACCCAACAGGCTCCCGCAAACAGATGAACCTCGAGCAGATAGCCAATGAGCTCTCACGACGGCTAAGCTCGCTTTTTCTACCGAATGCTCGAGGTGTTCGCCCTTGTCATGGAACGGATCAGCGCTATGCATCCGACCCACATTGGCGTGACCTCGTGCTCTTTTACGAGCACTTCCACGGCGACACAGGCGCAGGCATAGGAGCAAGCCATCAAACCGGGTGGACATCTCTGGTTTCTCTGTGCCTCGAACGCACAATACTGCAGAGGACAGGCCGCGAACAGAAAAGGGCGCGTAAGGCGACTGTTGCTTCCTGAGAACCACTCGAACTTCGACCACAACGGCGCTTACCCACAGGCAAAAACCTTTTGGTCGAGGTTACGAGCGAGGAGATGGTGCAGCTGGCAGGGATTCCCCCGCCAAGAGCTCCTGATACACCTCAATAGTCTTGGTCGCTGCTGCGTCCCAATGCAGATTTTTTACCTCGCTCTTTGCCATCTGAATGAGTTCGTCTCGGAAGTCTCGATTGAGCAATACGTTCGCAATCATACCCGCCATACGATCCAGATCCCAGAAATCCACCTTGAGCGCGTGCTCGAGTACCTCTGAAACTCCCGACTGTTTCGATATAATCACAGGGGTATCAAAACTTATCGCTTCGAGAGCAGTAATCCCGAAGGGCTCAGAAACCGAGGGCATCACGTACACATCGGCCACCGAAAACATCTCTTCGAGCTCCTCGCCACTCAGGAATCCGGGAAATAAGAAATACTCGGTCAAGCCGAGCTCCCCTACTCGCTCCCTTACCGTTGGTAGCATATCTCCGGTTCCAGCGAGCACAAACAAGACACCGGGCACGCGTGGAATTACGCGAGCAGCAACTTCGACAAAGTAGTCAGGCCCCTTTTGGAAGGTCACCCGGCCTGCGAACAAGACGACATTTCGCGGCCACGTTTTCTTAATTCGATAATCCTGTACTGCTTGGCGTGGATAGACGCCGTTATGCACGACTCTAATTTTCCTACTAGGAACTTCGTGGAAACGCTCAATCGCCCGCCGCGTATAGTGGCTAACTGCAATTACGCGTGAGGACGTCTCAAGTCCAAGCTTTTCGAGCTTCTCGATATTTCTATCTACAAACAGACCACTTCGATCCTGCTCGAGACTATGAACGTGCACCACGAGCGGCTTACCGGTCAGCTGACTCAATGCTACCGCCGCAGGAAAGGTCATCCAATCGTGTGCGTGAATGATATCGAACTCATGGCCGGAGAAATTTGCGACGACATGGGAAGTGAAGCGCTCTACTTCTTCGAAAATCGAATCACCAAGAGGATACAAAGACTCCTTGGCAGATCCAGTATCTTCAGTTGCTATTATCTTGGGGCTCAGTGCTATCTGGGAGCTCAGTGCGGAATCGAGATCGACTCCGTACACCTCCCCGTCAACCAGGGCATGCTGAAAAGGCTCGGCACTCTCTTCGCTCTGTAAGGAGAGAGTGCTCCTCTCTGAGAACTGAGCTACCGCCTCCTTGAACCGTTGCGGGCTCCAATACGGAGAGAGAAACGCTGGAATCCTAGCTATACTAGTCGTAGAGCCGCTGGTGCTACCGTCCGACTCTTCCGAAGAGATCTCAGGGAAGCTAAGTCCGAGCTCGATTCGCTCTCCGTAGGAGTCATCGACCGCTGTATCTGTTAGTACCATATGGGACGCAGCTTCGTCGCCAAACAGATGAGGAACGACAAAGTGAATCGCTACTCCGCGTTGGGAGAGTGCTCCGGTCAACCCTTGACAAGCGGTTCCCAGCCCTCCCGCAATGTGGGGTGGATATTCCCACCCAAGCATCAGGATCTTCATATGTGAGCGCACGTTCGGAGCAGGTCTAAGAGTCACGTGAGTATACGGAGCGAGTACAGGGAAGTCCATCATTAGGGCGCGACCCGGCCTGCTTCATTCAAGTCACGGACAGGGAAGACGGATTGGAATTTCATACAGTTTTAGAAGTCTTTACATAACAGGCCCGACCTACTTTCCCATGAGCACTATCAGTGCTCCTTGATCAGTATCGTCCCTTTAGAAGGGTGGGTGCGGCGCCCGCTACGTTATTGCTCTCATACAGATCAATCACCGTAATGGGGCTGTTACTTTTGATCGCCTATCGAGGCGAAAACACTTGAGATTCGACTACTCTCTTGCCGCAATATTGCACATTTCATATGAAACATTACGTGCCGGGCGATACGCTAAAACAGCGATTGCTCTCACTGCCGATAGACCCTTGCTTGTTTGCCGAAAAGTGGGTTTCTTTTATCCCTTTTGAGGCTAGAGTATGGTCTATTGAGCGCTTGTGTCGAGGCGAGCAACTACGACCCACGAGGAGTATGTACCCATGATTATTGCTGGAGATGTCGGTGGAACAAAGGCTCGAATCGGCCTGTTCGAACGTCGCGCCGAAAAGGTCGAACTCGTAGTTTCCGAGCAGTACACGAGTAGTGAGTTCTCAAACCTTGAATCAATCATTCAACGCTTCCTCGAACGGCACAATTCGGCTGTTACCTCACGACTCGAGGCGGCATGTTTCGGTGTCCCGGGACCTGTTATCAACGGCAGAGTCAAGGTTACAAACCTTCCTTGGGAAGTTGTTCAGAGCGAGATATCTCACTCGTTGAAAGTTAACAAAGTGAAGCTGGTCAATGATCTCGTCAGCACCGCCGCAGCAATCCCTACCTTTAGCCCGAGCAGCCTTCACACTATTTACGAAGGTGCCGGGGATGTCGACAGGGCCGGTTCGAGCGTAGTAGTAGCCCCGGGAACGGGACTGGGACACTCGCTGATTCATCGCGAAGCAGGATGGAGCGTACTGCTCGCCTCAGAAGGGGGCCATGCTAACTTTGCGCCGACAAACGACATAGAAATCGAGCTCTTGAGATATCTTCAAAAGAAGCTCTCTCATGTCAGCGTGGAATCTGTTCTCTGCGGGCCGGGACTGTTGAACATCTACTCTTTTCTGATCGACACCGAGAAGGGCACAGCGCCCTCTGAACTGAAGGAGTCTAAGAGCACCGTAGAGCAGGCTGCATTGATAACAAAGCTCGCTCAGCAAGGGGCCTCGGATGTGTGTGTCACGGCACTCGACATGTTCTGCTCAATGCTAGGCGCCCACTGTAGCAACATCGTATTGACCTACCTCGCCACCGGCGGCGTATTTCTCGGAGGTGGAATCCCACCGAAGATCATAGACACCCTGACCAAGGGAGCATTCGTTGAAGGCTACCTCAGAAAGGGCAAACAACGGGAGCGAGTCCAAGCTACTCCGGTGTTCGTCGTCAAAGACGACTACGCTGCTCTCTACGGAGCCGCTGCTATTGCCTCCACCCTCTGATTTGGAATAAAGGGGCTCTCAGGTTCATGTTGTGTCAGGCTATAGCACTGCGCCTTCGGGAAAACGTGAGAATGAAGGGGGCACCACGTTTTCTATGCAGGGCAAATAATTAATTCCCGTTATTATGCCACAACCAGCCTCAGATCTCTCATGATCTCCTGTACACCCAGGGGGACGTGAGAAGCCTTCGGATCGTACTGAGCTACTCTCATCCTGGTTTGGTCTCAAAGGAGAGAGTTCATGCCGTACGATCGCTTTAATTTACTACAGCTATCCAACCGTAACCCACAATCGCGTATGCGACATTTGATAGAATCCTCGCTACGGATTTCGCTAAGCGCACTACTCTTGAGCTGGAGCTTCTCTGCCCCCTATCCTGCGCTGCGGATCCAAAGTCTCTTCCACAAGGCGGTGGGGAATCGAATGGACAACACAACAAGAAGCCTGAGGATTGCCCACCAGGTATGCATCCGCCTCGGAATTGTGATGATATTGAACGGATGGCGTACAAACTCGCCACTCAGAAGAACGGGTACCTGGATGGAGGGGAGTACGCGAGAAACGGAATTCCGGACGTGATGGAGCGACCCTATCAAGTGGGTTTTAACGACTGCAGTACTGGCAACGCTCATGTGGCGTGCATGTTCAACGACGAGTGTACTGCGGAATTCGGCCAGTTAGAGGGCATGCGATCGAACTCAGCCCGACATGCCACGACTCTGTATAGGGGAGCGGATGGTACTGAATTTGAATGTGACTTTACCCCCGGAAGCTCGGGAATCTTCATCAGAAGCAACGCAGATACTAGAGTAGGTCCGGCTTTTCCAGACCCCACTGAAAGTATTGATCCGGCCTACGACTGTGAGAGGAACGGAGCTGGATACTCACCGCTCAATGCTGGTGGGGCCAGCGGGGGCATGCCTGGCAACCTTGCAACTATGCTTGCGCTACTCCAACTTATGCAAAACAGCCGGAACAATCAGTTGGCTCAAGGTCCACCGAGCCAAAACGAAGAAGGCAATGGCAGAGGAGATAATGTCATATCGTTCCCGACACCGACACCGACACCGACCCAGCGTCCGCCACTGGTAGGTATACCAACTTCCGAACCCGCTGCAGGAGAGGAGGACGGTTCTCGTGCCATGCTTAATTCAGAGTTTTCGCCTCTGGACTTTGAAAGGGTTGCTGAGAAGCCCGCCGGGAAGAGCAAGGCACGCCAAGCTGAAGATATCCCCACCGATGCCGCGAGCGACTCTCTGCTGAGGGGCAAGAAGGCACTAGCTATGTGGGAACAGGACCGCAGTGACATATTTGGTTCAGAGAGGTAGAGATATGTTCTATCGGTTAAACAACGAAGAGCTATCGATGCTCGTACAACGAAGGCTGAATATGAAACCGATTTCATACGTGTGCTTAGTCATGGTGATAAGCTGTGGCTTCGCAAAGATGGCAGCTGCTCAGCACGAGGCTGAGAGCCCAGCGGAACAACAGAAGCTTAAGATCGCTCAAGCGTTTTGCGGAACGGATGGAAAGATAGCCGAGTGTGTCGGCTATCCCGCGCGTGATTGTGCTGAGCTCGTAAAGCCGCTGGTAAAGACCTGTGCTGCAAAACCAGCGTCTAGAAAGTTCTCGACTGAGGATGCGTTTGAACGCTGCTTTTGGAACGAGTACATGAAAAAATACGGGAAGCAGATCGATCGATCTGAACGGTGCATCAAGACCGATCCAGGCAAAAGCCCACTTGACTCTATTCCATCGAACCTGGAGCATCGATACAAGTTGGTCAATACACCGAAACCTGAAGGCGAATCGAATAAGGAGAGTACGATCGCTCTCTTTCCGGAGAATGTCGAGCCCGGCATGTAGGCGAGAGTTTCATCCCTCTTCACCTGTGGAGGCACCTTTCACTGGCCGGGTCGCCCGCAAGTTGAGCATCTCGACAAACAACGAGAAGCCCATGGCGAAGTAGATGTAGCCCTTCTGGATGTGTTGTCCGAATCCATCCGCGACGAGAACAAAGCCAACCATCAAAAGAAAGGAGATTGCGAGCATTTTGACGCTTGGATTCTCGTCTATAAATTCAACGATCGAACCCGAAAAGAGCAGCATCACCAGCACCGAAACAATCACAGCCAAGGACATAACGGGAAGATTGTCGGTCATCCCCACCGCTGTGATTACGGAATCGAGGGAAAAGATGACGTCGATAATTAATATCTGCACGATTACCGAGCGGAAGGTAATCCGTTTGCCTGGCTCAATATCCAGCTCACTTTCATGACCAACGACCTTCTCGTGAATCTCCTTGGTCGCTTTGTATATGAGAAAGATTCCTCCAGCGATCAGGATAAGATCGCGCCCGCTAAATGGGTGCTCAGCTATCTGAAAGATCGGAGCAGTCAGTGACGCCAAGAAACTCAACGTAAAGAGGAGCATCAACCGAGTGACGATAGCCAAGGAGAGCCCAACCAACCGAGCCTTGTTTCGCTGCTCTCGCCCCAAGCGGCCTGCTATAATCGCTATGAAGACGATATTGTCGATCCCCAACACGATCTCCAAAGTCGTTAGGGTTATCAATGCGATTGCGTTTTGCAGCGTAAAGAAGCTCTCTAATGAAAAAAAGTCCATAAATCCACGTATTCCGGGAAAAGTTCTCTGTCAGGGGTGATCCTTAACATGGACGCCGATTGACGTCGATGGTCATCGAATTATGCAGATTTGCGTCGGGCCCGGGCTTCTACCCGGTGTATCTCACCTTCGTTGTCCGACTCGATGTACTGCGGTGCCAGGTGCCATAGCCAACAGGAGGAGCAATTCCTCTCAAAGCACTCTTCGAATACGGCAGTGGTTCGGCCGTGAAGGGCATCTTCTACCTCCCATTCAGGGTGGTCAGTGTCATAGTAGTAACACTCAGTGTCCGTGACGATGATACGTAACGCCTTCGAATCAGCGATCAGTCCTCTGATGTGCGCACACTGAAGTTCGGCCATGCTGCGATGAAGGGCTCCGTGTTCCTGATCGGTGAGGGACAACTTCGTATCGAGCACTCTATCACGCCAATACAGGGGGATCTGTCCTGCGATATTGAGGGATATGATGCCATCGAATCCGGAGCGCGCCCACGTAGGCTCTACTGCTTTGAGCTGGTCGAGGTATTCATTCAATGTGCCCCTTCGAACAACTGATTTGAGTGGTTGCGTCCAAGCCTCCAAGACGCCTGTGACATCCTCTATATGCGGAACAACACGCCGCCTGAAATGAGAGCCCGCGGCGGCTCTCCATGCGGTCATGCATGCGGGGTCAGCATCGAAGAGATGTACCTCGGCGGCATATGTGAGCAAAAGAGCGAGATCAACATCAAGGAGACGTCCCGCTCCAAGAACAGCGAGCCGTGAACAAGTCTGAAGGTTTTCTCCGATGAATTCCCGAGTACATCGAAGATGAGGCTCCCACCATACCCTGCACCGGGCATAGCGATCCTCAATGCCCCTTCCCATAGAGCTAAAGTCATTTCCGCCAAGTGATGTCAGGAGTGCTCTCATACGATAGAAGCGAGGTATCCAATGAAGCCTATCGAATTCGTGGTCAACTCTCATAGGATTCCCCTGCGGGACATGCGGTTTCAACTGCTTGAAATTAGGGCGTCAAGAACACAAGTCGGGATGCCAAAGGCTACCGTTTTCCGGGGGCTCGACACTCCGAATCGCTCCTGCGTGATGGATTTGAGTTACCGTCATACATCGCGTATACCTTGCATATGGTCTGGCAAAACCAATACATGCAGCTTGTAACTACCAAGCCGGAGATTATTCGAGCCGAGGAAGGTCGCGAGATATCCGGCGATTCCGTCGAACTCCTCAGAGCAAAAATGAGTGAGTTCGAAGGTTGTTACGTTGAGCTGGGATCGGGATCCGGGATGCATCTCCTGCGCCTCGCACAGCAATCTCCCAAGCATCTGTGTATCGGGTTGGAGCTACGCTTCAAACGAGCGTTCAAGACTGGAGAGAAGGCCGAGCGTCGCGGGCTGAGCAACGTAATTGTCTTCCGCACCGATGCAAAACAGCTCGCTTCTCTCTTCGAGCCTGGAACAGTAGCCGGTTTTTTTGTCAATTACCCCGACCCGTGGGACAAACGGCGATGGTTGAAGAATCGGCTATTGAATGCCGAATTGCTTGCGGCAATGCACCGCTGCCTGACACCACATGGGTTTCTCCGCTACAAAACGGATCATCAAGAGTACTTCGCCTCCACCTGTGAGCTGTTTAAGGCAGATTCGTGGAAAGTGAAGAAGCATACGACAGACCTCCTATCGAGCCCTTGGACAGAAGGAAATATCTCTACTGAATTCGAACAGCTCTTCAAGTCGCAAGGGAAGCCTTTGTGCATGGTTGAGGTGGAGAAGACCGCGGCTTAAGTAACGGTGCGAAAGAGCCTTCTCGTGAACCGTTGTTCATGACCCGCCCTTGATGTAAGCACCTAAAATCATTAGGACGCTTTCCACTCACACATCGAACAGATCCGGGTCTCTCCTGCATCCTAAATCTTGCGTAGGAAGCCGATTTTGCTTTCGAGCTAGAGGAACTGAATGATCACGCTCAAAAACGTCACCAAAAAGTACGGATCCTTCACCGCAGTGAATGACGTTTCTCTCGAGATTCCGTCTGGAGGGATCTTCGCTTTTCTCGGGGTAAACGGCGCCGGAAAAACGACAACAATTCGGATGATGACCGGCATTCTCAGACCTTCGTCCGGCTCCATCTTCTTGGGTGGTTATAACCTTCTGACCGAGCCCCTCAAGGCGAAGGCGATTACAGGGTATATACCGGATCGACCGAACCTTTATCCCAAACTCACCGGCCGCGAGTTCTTGTACTTTATTTGTGACATTTATCGTATCGCCGCAAAACAAGCAGAGCGGCGTATCGATGAAGTATTGGAAGAGTACGGATTGGTAGATTGGCAAGATGAACTCGTTGAGAGCTACTCACACGGCATGAAACAAAGGCTGGCTACGTGCGCGGCCTTGGTTCACGACCCGAAAGTCCTGATCGTCGACGAGCCGATGGTGGGTCTCGATCCGCATGGAGCCAAAAATCTCAAGGAGGCCTTCAAGCGGTATGCGCGACAAGGAATCACGATATTCCTGTCGACCCATTCACTGAATGTGGCAGAAGAACTGGCAGACAACCTTGCTATCATCCAGAAGGGCTCTATTTTAACGACCGGAACTTTGAGCGACATTCGAGCCCTTACCGGTAAGCAGGATGAAGGACTCGAACACATGTTCTTGGAGCTTACATCGTCGGAGCAGGCCCACTAACATGGGGGCTAATAAGACCTTCGATGGAGCTAAGAAACACTGATTTCTCGGCAGCACAGAAGATATGCGAGCTCTTCCACTTCTCATTCAGCCCCGCATTCTTGCAATCAAAAATCGGTGGACGGGCGGAGGTCGACAAACTCTCAAGGAGGGCGTCTCACTCCTGCTCGGAGCGTTGCTCATGTATGGTCTTTATATAAGCACACTATCAGGACTACGAGATACGACTCGTGTCGTACATCATCTTCCCCTGGATCCGCTCGTTCCACTAACAATGATACTTTCGACTCTTTTCTTCATGTTGTTCCTCTCTGCAAGTGTGAGCGCCCTGAATTCCCTTTTCATGGCTAAGGATCTAGATCTCCTTCTCTCATCTCCCATCTCTTGGAACCGATATCTATTAGGAAGAACCTGTGATGTTGGATTTGCCAGTAGCTGGATGTTAGTGGTCTTCGGCGCTCCCCTACTCTTTGCATTCGGCTCCTTTTACGGAGCAGGCCTGAACTTTTTCATAGGTGCCCCGATAGTTTGCCTTATTTTCTTCTCCATCGCGATTATTGCCGGAGTGATTGCGGCTCTGTTGTTCGGCTGGCTGATCCCGCCTCAGCGCGGCAGAGAGATAGCACTCGCCCTCTTCGTGATTGTGATAGTCGGTACGTATCTCTCGATAGGACGCGCTTCAAACGCCAGCCTTGTCACCACGCCACAGCGATTGAACGAGTTGTCGACATGGGTGCGGGAACCCTGGATTCCAACCGGTTATTGCGCTCGTGCACTCTATCAGTTACTCCAGGGAGCTATCGGCCCCGCGCTACTTGCGTCGAGCGTTCATGTATCCGTGGTAGGAATTTTGTGGCTTCTAGCTCTGACCATCAGCACACTGTGTTATCAGCGAGCGTATTCCCGCGCTCAATCAGACAGACCGCTGATGCGGATAAACAGTCGTGCCGCCCAACGGATCTCCAGAGCCGTCTTCCCCTTGATTGAGCCGCCTCGACGGGCCTTGATCACCAAAGAGATTAAGCTCTTTTCGAGGGACCTCTCTCACACTATCCAACTGGGACTCCTACTCGGAATCTGTTTCGTCTACCTCTATAACTTCCAAGTTCTCACCGGCCCGGAAGATGCATCCCCTACCGTTCTACGGTGGTGGCATGCGTTTTTGATGGTATGTAACATGTGCTTGAGCTATCTGATTATGACATCGATATGCTCTCGTTTTGTATTTCCGTCAGTTTCCTTGGAGGGACCGGCATTCTGGATCCTCCAGAGCTCCCCTATATCTCTTGATGAGATGCTGAGAGCAAAATGCAAAAGCTGGTTCGTTCCCGTCTCGATCATGGGCACAGTTATCTTCATGTCGGGTGCGATGGCGCTACGCGCTGAAGGACCTCTACTCCTTGCGACCTGCATAGCCTCTGTAATTCTTTGTTACGGGCTCGTGCACCTTGCTGTCGGCATTGGAGCCATCTTCTCTCAATTCGATTGGGAGTATTCGAGCCAAGTCTCGACGAACGTAGGAAGCTTCGTATTCATGGTTGTGAGCGTGATCTTCTTGGCGCTCAATATGATTCCGATCGGAATGATGTTTGGTGCTTATATTATCATGCCCGGAACAGCCGAAGATCCTACACAGGTGGTATGGACACTAGGACTTTCACTTACAGCTCTCTTTCTTCTTAATCGGATAGTCGCGCATTGGGCCTTGTCCGCAGGAGTCAAGGCTCTCGAGCCGAAGTAGCACCTTTCGTGCGAGGGTCGAAGATATGTGCGTAGGAGACTCTACCCACAACGAAATTGTCGACGGCAAAGCCCTTACCAATCCCCCCGGTTTCTACCTGCATCCCGGGCACAGTCGGGTCAGATGAGAAGGTGCGACATGTGCTGCTGCTATGAGACTTGTCAACATTTCGACAAAAAAATTCCGCTCGATCTAAAGAATCGAAGTCCTACGTAAAACCTTTTGGCTCTTCGTGAAATCGAGTGGGTATGACTCGGTGTTATTCCTACGTGAACGTGCTCGTTATTACCCACTCGATTCCACGATGAGCCAAATTTGGAAGCGTACAGTCAGCTGCAATAGAGGCTTGTACCGGGAGCGCCAACTCAGCGAGCACGAGAGGTTAGCCATAGCGACTACTGAAGCAGAGCAGCGCCTACAGGAGTTTGCAAATCGAGATCTGTCATTCACTCGTAAAGCACAATCCCCACTGGCGGAGTTTTGCGTTACGCCTCTCAAGTGCAAGCAAGCCGTATGGTGTAGTAATCGGCGCGGTGGCAAACCGCTGGGTCAGGCAGCTCTACCATGAGCTCAAACTAATTGAACAGTAACCAATAGTGGGAATCGCCGTTCGTTACGGAGTACTATGGCGAGTATCGTGGGGAGGATAGTGCGCTCGATGCTACGGGTTCACTAGTTCAATAGTTATATGCCTTGATATGGCCGCAACTTTCATAGAAGCAACTATCCGTGATCGTACATAATCGCGACTTTTTGAACGTGCGAGGCGCCGCCTGGTTGATGATTGGTTTTCGACCTTCGCGCTCGGGGCGCTACGGCGGACATGCTTGGCCCTTCCGCAAGGAGGGGGTGGTTCCTTAACTATTGGTACTTTGATCGAAAAAATTTCTACTTTAGTCGATTCCACCGGTCTGCTCCCCTTTGATCGACCTTGGGTAATGACGGGGCGGCTGAGACCTCCTTGCACCCAAGGGCTGTTCCCACAGGCACGTCAGCCGGACACTTTGAGTCTGAATCCAAACTGAATTCCGCTCAGGAATCAGAAGTGACTGCAGAGTGGTACTTGTTTCGAGTCACCTATAATTCAGGGAGGCTCTGACTATGTCCAAGATTAAGCTAAGTTTTTGTTCAGGTAGCACGATTGAGTTGTTTCGAGTGGATTATTGCAATGGATCTGCGGTCGCTCTTACATGCGTGCGCGGCAAAACTGCTGGTGCCTATCGTGGAGTCGGTACATTTCACTGGTCTTCAGCTGTTCGGGCACTGACGTGTCTATTCCTACAGGCAAAGTTGGTTGATGAATCTTGTCGTTTAGAGCCGCTGTTGAGCGGTGGTGCAAAGTCTCTTGCCGCATCCCTTGATTATGCTCTCACTAAACAACCAAGTTGGATCGTAGAGATGTTCGGGGTGTCGTCCAGCGGGAAAGCTCAGGCACGAGGATTATTTCGGGTGACGAATTCCCACCGAAAGCGGGCAGGGCCCGTCTCGATCTCTCTCAATTCACATGTATGTCCTAGGAGTTGCATTGAGGTCGTATTGGATGGGCGGCTGATCGATAACCCTGAGATCGTTCGCACTATGCTTGCAACGATAGAGGCGTATGGCAGCTCTGTAGGCAGCGATGGAGGCCCGGGCTCCAGCGCTGCCTGGCAAGAAGCTTCCGAATTAGTGGCTGCCTAGCGAGAATTCAAGAGTATCTTCAGGTCGTTAAGGGCAGAGAGATATAAGGCGCCTAACTTTCTGGGGTTAGGCGCACTTTTTTCACTACAATGAAGGCAGAACAGGTATAGTGCCCGGCACATGCATCGGATGTCTTTAAAGTTCCTCAGCAACGACTCAAGTGCTGAACTCTTTGAATCTGAATTCTCGTGCTCCCTTGTGGGAAGAATTCTTCGGTGCGCTCGGGGGCGACAGGCCTTTGCAGATTCCCTTGAGGGGACATTCCAGTGGACCTCAGCGGTCCAGAGCATGAGTGCTGCCGCGATAAAGTGCAAACTCGCCGATCTCACCGGTGCTGGCCCGCAAGCAGCGGCTCTCTGTAGCGACTCTACCTCTTGGGCTCTCTCCTTAGATTTTGCACTTTCAAAAAAGCCCCGCTGGTTGCTCGATATGTTCGGGGTTGATAGTTCGGGGATGCCGATCATTAAGCGTCTCTTCATACGGATGAATCCTGAGAAGAAGCGACCAGGGCCTGCTTGGGTATCGATTAATCCGGCGTTTTTGAACCCGAGCAATATAGCGATTTTTCTTGATGGCGTAGAGGTTACGACATTATCGGAGCTTAACTCTCTCTTGAAACTCATCGGTTTAGAGGGCGAGCCATCGTCCGATCGTGAGAGCGGCTCTAGCGTGGTCTATATGCCCAAGCCGCGGAGCACCCTATTCGCAATGATTAAGAGGGAGGTCTTATGTGGACTGAACGATACCGCCGTGTTCTCAAGCGCCTCTACCAAGGCAACGCTTTCGTTGCTCGCAAACCACAACCTCTTTCGACACATCGGCGGTAAACCATCTCATCTTTTAGGAGATCTAGACCTTGGCTTGTCCGATAGCGCCCGCCTCGGGCTCGGCATGCCTGAAACGTGGATGTCGAAGCAGCTATGCTCGAAGAAACCTATCCGCATCCTTAGCGGCGTCGGAGCCGTAACTTCTCTCTGCATCTTCCGGTACCTCACTTCCGTCAAGGGTTACAACTTTGAGGTGTCGCACAATTTTAGCTCCAGTCAGGATATCATTCATTCTCTGAGATCGTCGGGAAAAGACGAGCTGGTGGACGGTGTGTTAATGGCATTTTGTTGCAGCGTCAGGCTATGTCAGGGACGAAGTAGCTTTTCACCGCTCGTGATGATGCCAATTACGACCCATGCGGAAGTCTCGCGCGGAAAAGATGTAGCGCGGTATCTGTTTCTCACAGATGTCGTAACTGGATCTCATTTTCACCTCGACGATGAGCTCCATTCGCTTGGGTACCAGCCTAGAGTTGAGCCTCTACCGTTCGCGGGTCTAGAGAAAGAGCTCGCGAAGCATTCAGATGCTCGTTCCATACTGTTTTGGCCCTACTATGAATATGCCAGCGGAAGAAATGAATGGATGATTAATGAGGCATTCAGTCGAGTACCAGCCTATGAACTCGTCACCCTGTGTGTTAACCACCGAATATCGCGGGATTCCAAATTAGCACTGGCTATCAACATAGCTATCAGAGATGCGTGGCTTACGCTCAGAACGAATCCAGTTGTTGTTGATCGGATGATCATATCACTTCTCGATGATCCTAAGTTCGTCTCGGCATTTAGCAGGCTCGGCCCTGACCCTATAAAGCAGGCAGTAGGAGGCTGACGTGCTCAGCCCTATTAGTCAACGATCCCGGCGGTTCTCTCAAGTTTAAAGAGAATAAACAAGGGAAAGCGAGAGCGAAGCTCCCAAAATTGCGGATCTAGTGCTTGGGCCTCAGCGACCGGCCCAGGCTCTGTGCATTCAACTACGGAAAGTCCCGCATCGCGAAATTCACGGAGCATCCCGGAGAAAGTTTTGTGGTAAAAGGACGCCTCAAAGGTGCCACCAAATTTTGAGATAACGGGGCGCTCTTGGAGATAATCTCCAAACAGGGAGAGCTTTCCGCTCGCTTTGTCGACCTCAAAGCCTAGAAGCTGGCGCTTAGTTGTTTCGTTCTCGTCTTTCAAAGCTGCCCAAGAGGCGGGGTGATGGGTTGATATGACGATGCTACCGCCTGGAGCGAGCACCCGTCGCATGCCTGTTAACGTTGCGTTCCAGTTCTGTACATAGTGCAGTGCAAGGCTTGAAAACACCACATTGAACGATGCTGCTGCAAAAGAGATTTGCTCCATGTCCATCTCGTAAAATTCCAGGGCGGGGTATTGCTGCCTCGCCTGTTGAATATTACCCGCGGAAAGATCTATACCGACCACCTTTTCTGCTCCGAGAGCTACAAGGCGTGCACACTCCTCGCCATACCCACTTCCGACACACAGCACGCGCTTTCCCTCAACTGGGGGCAGGAGGTTATAGATAGCAGGTTTTTCCAGAAGCTCGTGCCCACTGCCTCGGATCTTGTGCCATGACGAACCCGCCGTGTCGTATTGTCGCATTACCACATCTTTCATTGATTCCAGCTCTGCCATAGCTACACCTCGACCTTCCGTGAGAGACGCACGGTAGATTCGTTTCACGGTAATTTCAATCGTATAATTGCCTGTACCAACCGGCGTTAACGGGCCTATGGCTAACGGTAAGGAATCATGGAAAAAAATTGGTTCAAAGTAGTCCGCTGCGGTCTAGCTACTTTCCCCTCTCAATTATCTCAGCTTCGGGAACCTCGGCGGAACTTCTCCCGCATGAGATTAATCTTCAGTGTGAACGGATTATTGTCGCAGATCAAAACTCTCGCCTGTTGAGGCTGTATCCGCCGTATCATACGAGTCTACTGGTGCTCGGTTACGCTATCGCTTGCCTAGATGCTGTAAATGGAGGCTCGTTCCAATCCGCAGTGCTACTTAAAATGGTGACGAGAGGGCACTGACTCTTGTTGGGTTCCTCCAAGAAGATCCTGTGCTCATTCATCGCAAGGGCACCTCCTCTGTCTCTGAAGATCATATCGCGCCATACTCAAAGCTCGTTCGGTGAGAGATGAGGAGACTGGTGCACGTCAATTAGGCCTGGTGGTGAAGTGGAAAGTAGCGACCTTAGACGATAGGCGTTGCTTCCTGAGAATGACGCGGGCAGGATATGGGCATCATGGAACAACCGTTGGCATCCCCAGCATACAACCGCACCTTCGAAGATTTTAACGATCGTCTTATGCAGGAGTTTCGAGAGGTGGCATATGGTGAGGATATTGGCCAACATTCGTGGACGAGCGCTGCTGAGATTCGCGACTTTTGCGCCTCTATGCAACCGAAGGACAACATTATTGACTTTGGGTGCGGAGCCAGCGGACCGCTGACATTTATCATTCAGAGCAAAGAGGGGAGCGGTACCGGTTGTACAGTCTTCATCGCAGGCAATTACTCGCGAAACTAGGAAGTAGTTCTGATTTAGACGCGTAACAATCGTAGCGTCTACCATGCTGCAACCACTGGTCTATATGAGACGTCCTCGATTTAAGCTTTAAGATTCCGGAGAAGTTATGTCAGCTGATTTAACACCAGGAGCCAATCAAGGGAGAGAGATAGATCAAGAAGTCGATTTACCAGCAAATCTCACTAGTCGTGCTGCACCTGGGACGATGCTTCGGGTTGATGAAACTCCACCATACAGTCAACAAAGCCGCCTGAACTGCCAGCTCTCGCTCTTCCGTCCCTTGCTTCACTCTTCTAAAACTAAACCGTCCAACTATCAACATCGCTTCCAACCGCCTAGATCGCTCATATAATTCGAAATTAATTGGTTTTTCTATCCCTAACGCGGGCAACGAAATTCCAGGTTGAAGCCACTACGACGACCCACCGAGATGAAGAGCACAAAGGACAAGATAGCAAATAGCGGTACATTCACAGTCCTCATGCCCATCGCTAAGAGGCCGCACGCCACACATCCGCCGAATTGGAAAATCCAATCCCGTACTGTTGGTGCAAGTAGTATTACCAGAGGAATCGCAGCAAGCCCTAGATCGTAAAAGTTCGCCTGAGGACTTGCGAGAGCAAGGGTCGGACCTAGAAGGAGCAAGAACCGGGAAGGTCTTTCGCCGTGCTTCGGCACGCTGCGCCGATCGCACCAGGCTACGATCGCCAACCATGCAACCAAAACAGCACACACCCCGAGAGCTATCGAGCGGCTAAGTTGAGCAGTACTCTGCTCAACCTGGAATGCCTCCGTCAGCGCTACCGTCGCTCCCATGACATTTGACATCTGTGCAGCGTTCGACGCGAAATTCATCTCTGCAAATCCACGCGTAAAGGTCACCCACTTTGGGAGCCAATCGAGCCCCAATACCTTCACACCCATGAAGAAATAAATGAGCGCGGGGATCGTGAAGCCGAAGAGTACCCACAATCTTCGCTGCACAAGGGGCATCAAGAGAGCGACGAGAGCGTAATGCGGCTTGAACAGCCACACTCCTATAACTACTCCGAGTAGTACCTCACTCTTTACATCGCGATATCGGTCGAGAAACATCAGGAGTACGTACAACAACATACTCAATGCTAGTAGCTGCCCACCAAGTACCCCCATCATTACGGGAGAGAAGACGAGAAGAGCTGTCGAAAGCTCAACACTCGTTCCGTGTAGTGTCGAAACAAACCGTGACAGGACATACACTGCCGCGAAAAACGATACTAGGCTGACAAGCGTCCAGGCAGCCTTCCCTCCGACTGGACCTAGTGTGACCAAAGGCTTCGCGAGATACGCCACATAGGGGGGGTAGGCGCCCGGGAGAACAGAGCCTTTCATGTCCGGCCACGCCTCGTTCTGAATTCGCGTTTGCTCGTCAAGCTCGTAGAGCCTCTCCGGGTTTTCGCCATGAGCTATCACTGCCAAAGAATAGAAGGCCGGAAAGTCTCCTCGCAGCACAGCGGATGACGACTTTGAGTCCAGGATAGCCGTAATGACCACAGCTACACTGAGAGCTATCAGCAGCGACCATGCGATGCGTCTACGTCGAGCTTTGCTCGACAGAACCGAAGAGAGGCTACTTCGTTCCATAAATGCGGTCTCCCGCATCTCCTAATCCGGGAACAATATAACCGTGCTCATTGAGTTTTTCGTCGATCGCCGCGGTGAAGATAGGGATGTCTGGGTGTTCACTGCTCAAGAGATCGACCCCTTCCGGCGAAGCGATAAGGCATACAAACTTTATGGAGAGAGGCTTCAATCCCTTGAGACGCGCGATGGCTGCTGCCGCCGAGTTGCCGGTTGCCAACATCGGATCGACCACAATGATATCCCTTTGGGAGATATCGGGAGGCATCTTGAAATAATACTCAACGGGGGTGAGGGTGTGCGGATCACGATAAAGCCCGATGTGCCCCACCCGAGCCGCAGGCATGAGCTCGAGCATCCCATCCAGAATTCCGTTGCCTGCTCGCAAAATAGACACGAGTGTTATCTTTTTCCCGTCTATCATCGGTGCGCTCATCTTGGTGATCGGTGTGGAGATCTCCACATGTGTGAGCGGAAGGTCGCGTGTCACTTCGTACGCGAGCAACATACTCACCTCTCTCAGCAGGCTTCTGAACTCAGAGCTCGCTGTTTCCGTCATTCGCATGATAGTGAGTTTGTGCTGAACTAAGGGGTGCGAAACAACGTGTACTATCTTTTTGGACATAGCTATTCGATCCTCAAAAAATCGTTCCATCACTTTCGATTATAAGGGGAGGCTTTGCATGCGGGCGCCGCTCATCTGCCATCTTCCGGCCTAGGCTCCACGTACCTCCTTGGAGGATATTTCCGAGCGGAAGCTCCTCCTCGCTCATGCCGAAATTTTCCCGAACTTCGCGAGCCACACGATCGAGTAGTGACACAGTGAGCGCTCTCCATTCAACAACCAACTCCGACGACGGATGATGTGACTTAGACGCTAAGCTCGGATCACGCAGAGTGATGACGCCCCCATCGATGAACAAGCCGCCATTTCGGTATTCGGCCAGTCCTGTAAGCTGATCGAGATGTGTAACTGTGATCCCTCCCTCTATCAGGGGCTCGAGCAGTGAATAGGTCATCCACTGCGAGAGTTTGTGAAAGGGAATCAATCCGTCGGTGAGCCCCGGGCCGGAAACCTTACTGTGCTTCCATACATCCCCCAAGTTGTGATGCTCAAGTACGATCCGCCCAGGCCAAATCGAAGCAAAAACCGTGAGCACCAACGTGAGAAGTTTGCCGGCTGCGACCTCTCCCGACTGACCCAAGGCTTCGATCGACTCGAGCAATCCCCCCAGTCGTCCTTCAAGCCCCCCGAAATCCTCCTTCTGAGCCTCAACCACAGCCCCTAATCGATTAAGGAGCGCAGTGCGACCATCGAGCCCCAACAAAGGGTTCGCTTCGGAAGCCTGAAAGGCCTCGGCCAATTGCTCTGAGGTCAGGGCGTTCAACTTCGAGCCTGACACCGTGTACGGGGATTCCCCGAATACTCCAGATGCGAAGCTGTGAAAGGAAGCTACTGCCAGCCCTTCCGAACGACCATAAGTCTTAGCATGCGGCGCTTCTGTGTATCCCCATACTTCTCCCGCACCTGCGTCCAGCAGCACACTCACAATCGCAAGCTCGAGCTTCGCGCGACAACGCACACGGGGGGAGAGCAGTGTGAGGCGCCGATTGAGGATGGATTCTCGATCGACGTCCCCTGCGGCAAAGTGGCGCCATCGACTGTGAATAGGAACCTCGAGATCGGGATAGTTTAACTTGATCTCCGCGCATGTAGCCCGAACAACGTCCTGAAGGCGTTCCGGTTGCAAAGTGAAATGATCGAGCTCTCCTCGTTCGGCAAGAGAAAAGAGCTGCTCGCATCGCTCTCGCACAGCTTCAGGAGTACGAAGATATGCCACGGCCTGCTCGCCGTTGAACCAATCTATCTGAGTCATTATTCGTCCAAGTCCCTTCCGGTTTTCTGCTTGAGCTGTTCCTCGCTAGGAACACCATCGGCAGAGAAGTATCCTGCTGCTTTCTTGGCATCCATCTCGACTCGAGCATCAATCGGAATCCTATCATCCGGAATCGATATACGTTGCCCGACTTCGATGCCGGAGTTGGTGATGGCGTTGTATTTCATGTCACTCATCGATACCAAACGATCGATTCGTCGAATGCCGAGCCAATGCAAAACATCAGGCATCAGCTCTTGGAAACGCATATCCTGCACGCCTGCGACACACTCCGTTCGCTGAAAATACATCTCCGCTCGGTCTCCGCCGTCCTGACGCTTTCGAGCGTTATAGACGAGGAACTTAGTTACTTCCCCGAGAGCTCGTCCCTCTTTCCGGTTGTACACGATCACCCCGCAACCTCCCTTTTGGGCGGTCTTTATGCACTCCTCTATTCCATGCACCAGATACGGCCTACAGGTACAGATGTCGGACCCGAATACATCGGATCCGTTACATTCATCGTGAATTCGAACCGTCAATTCCTTAGAAGTATCAGGTATCGTGCTCATGTCACCGAAGACGTAAAGGGTCTGTCCTCCAATCGGAGGAAGGAACACATGCAGATCCGGCCGAGTAACTAGTTCAGGGAACATACCTCCGGTATGCTCGAAAAGTCCGCGCCTAAGATCACTTTCCGCTATCCCGAATCTAGCTGCTACTGCAGGCAAAAACCACACCGGCTCTATCGCGGCCTTCATCACACGGCACTCACCGCTGGAACCAACGATTGCGCCATCGGCAGCGATACGGCCTGCTTTGATCTCCTCGACGATCTCGGGGATCGTGATGTGCGCGCGAGTGATGGCGATGGTAGGTTGGATATTGTAACCCTCTTTGACTAGACCGTCGAAATGGATGCCGATCTCGGCACCCCACGGATCTAAGGAGACGATCCTTTTAGGATCGTACCAACTGTCAAAAGGGCCGATCGTCGATGTCGGTGCCGTATTCGTAAGATCGGGGCGATGCAGAGGACTGAGAGCTCCTGAAGCAACTGCTAGCGCGCGATAGACGGAATATGCCCCCGAGTGCGTACCGATACAGTTACGATGAGCTGGCTCTGTGAGTGTACCGATCACCGGGCCACGAGCTTTCGGATCAGACGCTCCCCACTGGATGGGAAATAACACGCCCGAGTGCCCGGATGGATGGGAGGTGAGCACGATCGGTTTGAGCGCCTTTTTCTTGGATTCGGTGGTCATCTGTATATACCTATAGAATGATTCAATTAGCTACGACATCCAGTTTTTGTCAGCTTGCAAAGCCCACTTAGCCGTAATTTTCTTTCGGTTTGACCAAAACTCGACCCCGCCCGCGCCGGTGATGTCTCCACTGCCGAATCGTGACTCCTTAGAGCCGCCGAACGAGAATGGTTCACGAGGGACGGGTACTCCAATATTGATCCCTACCATTCCTGAACTCGCATTGTCGGCGACATACCGGGCGACCCCACCGCTTGTGGTAAAGATCGAAGTCGCATTTCCGAACGAGCTGCGAGCTTCGAGAGCCAATGCCTCATCGATGGTCTTGACTTTCACGATTGTCAGCACCGGGCCGAAGAGCTCGCTCTGCACGCACTCCATCATCGGTGTAGCATCTCCGATAATCGTTGGAGCTAACCAGAATCCTCCCTCGTGCCCTGCCGGAGGTGCTACCTGTCTGCCATCGAGGAGCAGTGTACCTCCCTCCGTCTCCGCCTGTATGATAGCTGCACGCAATCTATTCAGCGCTGCGGCATCAATCAGCGCGCCCATGTCGTCGCCCAAGCGAATTCGACTCGCTGCCGCTACGATCTCCGGGATAAGTCGCTCACCATCGCCAACCGCCACCATGACACTAGCGGCCATACACCGTTGGCCTGCACAGCCAGTGAAGGACGACACCACCCCATCAACCGTGACGCTAGGATCGGCATCGGGAGCAACGATCAGATGATTTTTCGCTCCACCTAGACACAAGGCGCGCTTACCCTGTGCGGTTGCAGCGGTGTACACACTGCGTGCAACCGGGGATGACCCAACAAAAGCGACTGCTGTGACAAGGGGATGCGCGACCAATGCGTCTACGACCTCTTTTCCTCCGTGAAGCACGGAGAAAACCCCGGGAGGCAAGCCAGCCTCTGCAAACAGCTCGGCGAGCATACACGGGGTAAACGGAACCTTATCTGAGGCCTTCAGAATAAAAGAGTTCCCCATCACTAACGAGATCGGGATCATCCACATAGGGACCATGGCTGGAAAGTTAAAGGGCGTAATACCCACAGTAACCCCCAGAGCCTCGCGCCGATATTCGCACGTAACACCGCGACTAACTTCGAGCGCTCCCCCGAGATCGCTATTTTGCACGCTACTTGCGAACTCCAAGACCTCGATGCCTTTGAGAACTTCGGCCCGAGCCTCTGCCACCGTCTTCCCACACTCGCGCGCTGCGCTTTGGGCTAGCCTTTCCAGCTCTCTCAACAGGAGGGTACGAACAGTAAGAAGGATACTCGTACGTTCCTTTATCGGTACACGTCGCCAACTGAGGGCGGCAGCGTGAGCTGCCTCAACAGCCACATGCACATCCTCATGCGTCGAGCATGTCACGTGCCCAAGCAGCTTACCGGTGTAGGGGCTAAGCCGCTCATAGCTAGAGCCGCTCCCTAAACGCCAAGCTCCCCCTACAAAATTGCGCGCTTGGAGCTTTTCCGCAGGCAAATCAATCAGTGTTTTCATAGGGGAGGCCCCTCCTGTAAGTTAGATGCCATAAACAGCATTTGGCATTCGGGTATAAAGGGTGCTGCGCTAGGCCCTAAGAATCTGGTATTATTCCCGAATGATTAGGTTTGCGCCCGCGCCCCCGGCTCATCGTTTATGAACCCATCCAACCGCTTAGGCATACAGTACGAGACGGAAGCTTCCAGCTTTCGAAAGCTTCCTCATCCAATTATCGATATACACTCCCACATCCACGGAGAGGTAGCCACGCCCATCTATGCTCGAGTTGCCTCGCATTACGGTGTAGGTCTAACCTATACGATGACCCTTTTGCACGACTGCCCAACTGTACAACGGCTCTTGGGCGAACGAATTCGATTCATCGCCACCCCTAATTGGACCCTACCCGATTTCACCGTCGCTTTTGGAAAGGACTATCGAGACGCACTCAAGAGCTACCATGCTTTGGGGGCAAAGATTGCGAAGTTTTGGACCGCTCCGCGGATCTTTGCTGCGAGTTCCGAGCCCTTTGCCACGAACCCTTTCAAACTGACCTCTCCTCTCCGAATGGAGACGATGAAGGCTGCCATGGACCTTGGCATGATCTTCATGGCACACGTCGGAGATCCCGATACCTGGTTTTCGACGATGTATCGAGATACGAAGCGCTATGGAACAAAGCTAGAGCAGTACGAAATCTTGGAGGAAGCGCTCGAGCTTTTTCCTATCCCATGGATCGCTGCACACATGGGAGGATACCCGGAAGACCTCGACTTTCTATCCAAACTGCTTGAGCGTCACGAAAATCTCTACCTCGACTGCAGTGCAACTAAGTGGATCGTCCGGGAGCTCAGCAAACATCCTCCCGAGAAAACTCGAGCGTTCTTCACTCGCTGGAAGGGGCGTATACTGTTTGGGTCCGACATAGTGACGAGCGATGCACACCTCACCTCCCAATCGAAGTCCACCGAGATGGACTCGAAGGCCTCGAGCTCGCTCGAAGCATTTGATCTGTACGCCTCACGCTACTGGGCGCTGAGAACGCTCCTGGAGACCGACTACGTCGGTGAGTCGCCGATAGCAGACCCGGATCTGCACATGGTCGATCCCGAACGCTACACCCCGCTCGATGCCCCTCAACTTCGAGGATGCAATCTGCCCGATGATGCGCTTCACGCTCTGTATTTTGGGGCTGCGCGGAAGCTCTTGGAATTGCCATAGACAAGCACGCTGATACCCTTCTTTGTACTCCTAGAGGAAACCGCGCGTTTCCTCACCTTTCCTGTATCCACAGTACGCCGCCCCGATGTGTCAGTTAAGAGACGGAACCGTGAGTTCGTACAACCGACCGCCGGGGATCTTGTCATAAACATTCGTAAAACACGCCGTGCAAAAATCAGAGGTCGATCTATCTATCGCGTGTGCGAGATCCTCTAATGCCCCGTATCCAAGCGACGTTGCCTTGAGCTCTTCCATGAGACGTTGCGCTGCCAAGACAGGATCAACCGGACCCTGGCCCGAGTAGCCCCGATATTTATTCACCGCAAGCTCTTCACGTGTTGGAGTGCTAATTCCATAGTCACATGGTCCCACGATAGGCGGAGCCGCTATACGGAGGTGCACCTCCCGGGCTCCTGCGCGCAAAGGAGAATTACTACCGTACGTCAAGGCTACGATGCGCTCGAGCGTAACGCCTCTCACAATCGAATCGTCGACGTATACTACGCGCTTTCCCGCAACATCTTCCCTACTCAAGCAGTGCTTCTCTAAAGTTCCTTCGTAGCGTGCCTTTTGGTCAGGTGCGATGAATACCCGTGGAGCCACAGGATTCTTGGTCAAGCTGAATCGAAGCGGAATTCCTGACGCTTCTGAGAAGCCCAGCGCATAATGAAGCCCCGAGGACATCAGTGGCACGATCAGGTCGGCATCCACAGGATGTCTACGATAGAGCAGCTCACCCATCTTTCGTCGAAACTCTCCCACACGGACGTCAAAGACAGTGGAATCCGGTCGTGCGAAATACAGCAGCTCCATCAAACATGGAGCTGCCAACCCTGCACCTAAAGTCATCATGGGCTCCTTAACGGAACCATCCAAACCGATCTCGATTACCGCACCCGCGGGAACCTCTTTGAAATCGTGAATCAGAAAGCTATCCCATCCACACGGCTCGGAGGTCACGATAGTGGTTGCGCCACGACGTCCGATCACCAAAGGGCGGTTTCCATGAGGATCACGGGCGGCAAGCACACCATCTGAGAAAAGCGCTACTATCGAGTACGAGCCAGCAACTTGGCGGAGTGCGTAACTGAGGAGCTCACTCTTATCTGAAATTACCTGAGCCGCCTGCGCCATCAGATGCAGAACAAGTTCGGTATCAGTTGAACTCTTAAACACACAACCCTCTGATTGTAACCGCTCGCGAATAGAAGCCGCATTAGTCAAATTTCCGTTGTGAGCGATCGCAACAGGACCAAATCCAGGCAGATTGAGCACGAATGGTTGTATATTCGATATGTCCTGGCCACCTGTGGTCCCATAACGAGTATGGCCGATAGCAGTCGATGATGGTGAGAAGCTTTGCAGGATCGCGGGTGGCAAGGCCTCCTTAATCCTGCCCAGCCCTCGTTGCAGTTCGAGCCCGTCTGTCGAGAGCGCTGCTATCCCACCGCCATCCTGACCACGGTGTTGAAGGTGGGAGAGACCGAGGCAGGTCAAACTCACAGCATCCTCGGAATTAACAACCGCACAGACACCGCAATGTTCGACGAATTTGAGTTCAATGTCTGAGTCGAGAAGAGGCGGAAGGCTCGCTTCGTCCAACGTACCCTCGGCAACTCGTATCTCTTCACGGTTCGGTTGCATGTACCCCCTAAAAAAGTCAGCGGATCCTAGCTCGGATGAGGCCGCTTCTCCACTCAAATCTACCGGGGGGCGCACCATCAAGACATAAATCGCGGCAACCCTAAGAGTTCATGTAACGCCTCGAGCCTCTGCACAAACTCCCTCTGCTCCTGTTCGATTGCGCGGGGATCGCGGCGATTTCGCAGGAGAGCTGCGACTTCAGTGAGGCACTCCAATCCATGAGACGGCGTATACTCGAGGTCGAGTCTTCTACGAATCACATCCTCTATCGTTTCGGCATGTTCTGATTCCTGCGCGTTGATGAGCTCGAGACGAAGAACGCCCTTCGTTATCTCCACCCATGCATCCGCTCGCTCGGTATATCGAAGCACGAGCTTACCAAGCCGCTCAACAGCTCGTTCGACCGCAGGTCCCTCCCGGCCATACTGCTCCCGAAGAGTCCTGAGTAGCTGTCTCGTCGACTGCGGTGTAGTGACACCTGGAAGATCGTCGAGAGCGCTCGGCGCAGCACCGCCGACACCCAGGTGATGTAAGGCTCGATTGAGCCCCTCTGCGGCCGTCCATGCGAACGTCGTGTATTTGCCACCTAGCAGGGTAAGAACACCCTGACTAAAGCGCCAGATATGCTTCCGAGAAAGCTGACTAACCCCTTTTCGAGAGGATCTCATAGGGAGCGTTCTAATCCCCGCAAACGCGTAGTGAAGGGTTTCCCGACCGAGCCCGGAATCGGGAAGGTCTTTGGCCAAACGCGCGAGCACCTCCTCTACTTCGTCTGCCGAGGGCTGAGGGTCCAGCTCGAGCGTGCCTACCTCCCGCTCAGTCGTTCCGACCATCGTACCGGCTGGATGCGGCCACACGAAGTAGTACCTGCCCTTCTCCTGCAGGGGAAGAAACAGTGCGGGATCCTTCCAGGGTGTCGAGAAAAGGAGATGGGACCCGCGACTATAGCGCACCTCGAGGGAGGTATCCGTATCTGTCATCTCTCGCAGCGCTGGCGCCCAAGGACCAGCACAATTCACGACGAGCTTTGTCCGGGTGAGCATCTCCTTACCCGATAAGAGGTCACGCCAAGCGACCTCCATCGAGGACTCCCCATCCTTCCGAATGCGCTCGACCTTGGTGTAATTTAAACACAGCGCGCCGTAACACTCAGCCGACATGATCATCTCGATAACTAACCGAGAATCGTTCATAAGCCCATCGGTGTATTGAAAGCATCCCATGAGGTCGCTACGACTCGAGTTAAAACCGGAAAATTTCAGATTAGGTCTCGGAATCCACGTATGCCGTCGCGCTGGATTCTTCACCAACAGGTCGTATAGAAGAAGACCGAGCCCGAGCTTGCATCTCAGCAGATATTCGCCCGATGGAACCGGAATCAAGAAGGGATGAGGAACTACCAGATTGGGACAAGCCTCGAATAACTGCTCACGCGCCTTGATC
This sequence comes from Bdellovibrionota bacterium, assembly GCA_044351795.1. Taxonomy (GTDB): domain Bacteria; phylum Bdellovibrionota_C; class UBA2361; order UBA2361; family OMII01; genus OMII01. The sequence continues at coordinate 88,198 of JBILFA010000002.1, forward strand.
CCCTCAAATACCTGCTGAAAATCGAACATCTCGAGATAGCGCAATCCACCGTGAGCCATCTTTGAGCTACGACTCGACGTAGCGCTTGCGTAATCTCCCATCTCGAGCAAACCGACTCGAAGACCGGCTCGCGCAGCGAGCTTAGCCATGCATGCGCCGTGAATACCGCCACCGATTACGAGGATGTCCAAGGCAGCAGAGGCAAGCCCCTCCATTCGCTCCGTCCGCGATGGAGATACGAGTTGTGAGATTCCGGGGCCATCGAGAGAGGACATATCTTAGCCCCCATGGTAGCGCACCCCTATCCCATGCCTCAAGAAGAACAAACCGCGGCCTATCCCATCAATTCGGTGATATGGCGACGTGGAGGAGCACCCCGTTTCCGGCCTGATCCATGATGGAGATACCTTTCCCAAGCCTGTTTTTTGCTGTCGCCGAGCCTTGTTCACTGTATACTTGAAATATCGGTGTTTCCAGCAAGTCAACAGGCAGATGCGACGCAAGAGGAGGCGGAGTTATGAATAAACACCACCTAGAGGTCGCCACTCGGTGGCTTGACCCTGTTCAGAGCCGCCCGCTGCAAGGAAGTGATCCCTTGGCAATAGATGGGTTCGACCATGTGGAGATCTACACGGAATCGGCCAAGCAGAGTGCGTATTTCCTTTCCCATGCCTTCGGCTTCGTTCCCTTTGCTTATCGTGGCCCGGAAACCGGCCACCGTGATTCTGTAAGCATCGCTCTGAAGCAGGGTGATGTAATGGTTCAACTCTCGTCTTCGCTACGCCCCAATACGCCGATCGCCTCCTTCGTGCATATCCACGGCTTCTCGACGCACGACATCGCTTTCAGGGTAGGCAACTGCGAAGCGGCCTATTACGAAGCCATGCGCCGCGGCGCTGTGTCGGTATCACCGCCAATAGAGATAACGGATAGCAATGGATCCATCATTCATGCAGCTATACGAACCTATGGTGACACGATCCACTCTTTTGTCGAACGAGCTGCCTATCGAGGGCCGTATTACCCCGGATTTGTTCCCTACTCTCAGGTTTTCCCGCATAGCCTCGAAATACATGAGGCAGGACTCCACGTAATCGATCATGTAGTGGGAAACGTGGAGCTCGGGAAAATGAATGAGTGGGTCTCCTTCTACGAGAAGATCCTCGGGTTCTCGCAACTCAAACACTTCTCGGACAAAGATATCGCCACTGAGTACTCTGCACTCATGTCCAAAGTAATGAACGGAGGCCAAGGAAAAATAAAGCTTCCAATCAATGAGCCCGCACAAGGTAAGCGGAAATCGCAGATCGAAGAATACCTGGATTTTCACAACGGACCAGGTGTTCAGCATATCGCATTTGCCACACGAGACATTTTATCAACCGTCTCTACTTTGCGGCAAAGAGGTGTACGATTTCTCTTTGTTCCCAAAACCTACTACGATGAGGTTCCAGACCGCGTTGGCTCTATCAAGGAAGACCTCGAACGTATCAAGGAACTCGGCATCTTGGTAGATCGAGACGAAGATGGGTACTTACTACAGATCTTCACAAAGCCGCTGCAAGATCGTCCCACAACATTTTTTGAAATCATACAACGAGAGGGCTCCCAGGGCTTCGGAGCGGGCAACTTCAAGGCGCTATTCGAGGCAATCGAGCGCGATCAGGAAGAGCGCGGAAACCTGTAATCGTAGTAGCCTACGCCGGAAACGACGTGAATGATTTACCGTATGGCACTTCCAAGATCGTGAGCAAGCAACCGCAAGACACCCTCGACATTATCCTCGATCGACTCTTCGACTATGCAGGAATGTTTCCACCCGCAGCCAAGAGCTTCGAAGCAGCCTTGCGCGAGAGCGCCTCGCTGCCTCAAACTCTGCGGCGTCCGTTCATGCTCAACGCTGACATCGTACTTGATACGCTCGCTACAAGAGCCTTATGCAACCTTAATCTTCGTTCATTTGGATTCACAAGGGAGATCTCAGTTGCTCTCCTTGCCACCTCAGAGGTAAGCGAGGTTCTCGAAGTAGCGGAGAATCTAATGACCGCTCGCCGGACTGAAGACGACGTGCGATGCCGTGTCAGCTCCATTGAACTCAAACTCCCTGCGAAGAACCCGGAAGGAGTGGTGGAGTCCCTCGTAAACTATTGCCGCCCGCGCCGCATCCTCCTTGCTATTGAACCAGACCTATCGACACCGGAGTGGAACAACACCCTCGAGGCAACGGTCCAGGAGTTGCAGACACTCTCCCCAGCTCCTGCTCTCAAGAGCCGTGGCAGTGGACCAACCGGTATCGGACCTGAGAGGCTGGCTCGGGCCGTGTGTCGGGCCTGCGATGCACACATTCCCTTGAAGGTTACGGGAGGATTTCACCACCCCATTGTTGAAAAGGAACTCTACGGCAATACAATGGGTTTTCTCAATCTGACCGTCGCAGTAATGCTGCGCCGCTCTAGGGTAGAAGCGATTACGGAAGATGAAATCGCCACGCTGCTCGTCAATCCTTTCCCGAGCGCATTTGCGTGGGGCGAACGTGTGAGATACGGCCGGCACTCGATATCTCGCCAAGAGCTCATAGTTGCAAAAAACAGCGGTCCCTTCTCTATCGGTAGCTGCAGCCTTTTCGAGCCGGACGAGGACCTAGCTCGCGTTTTCGCTAATTCGACAGGATAAAAAACGGATACTCCCGAAATCGCCAACGTGCCAAGACGACTTCAGGCACCTGGGCATCTGCCAGTTTCCTCGTCAGGGAACTCGCATCGATCGTTTGCTTGATCCGCTTATTGAGCTCATTCAGCTCGTGGGCCACAGCACTTCGCAATTCGGGAGATTCGGCGCTTTTGAGGCGTATCAGTAACGCGTGACGCTCATTAGCAAAGTGCTGGAGCACCCCCTCTTCTTCCGAGGTGAATATGCCACTACCTAGGAACTTTTCCGTGTGAGATACGATCTCTTTGTAGCGTGACTTCAGCGCAATCGCCTCTTCGAATTGAGCCAGGCGTTCGGGGAATACATATCGAGTACTGCTCGCGACCACGAATTGCGGAAGAGACACGCCAAGATACGACTCCGCAAACCGATCGACAAACGGATCGTATTTGCCTCCACCTTTCCCGTGGATGAAGAAGTCCGCACAAAATCCTCTCAGCAGGAGCGTGACGATACTGCCTCTCGGAGCAAGATAACTATCGTGTCGCAGTTCAGAGGGCTTATCTCGCTGGATCTTGAGAGGCGCCCTTCCTGTAGAGCTAATCAGCCAGAACGGTGCCTCCACTGATAGAGACTCGACTCGCATATTAGGGAAAGGATTCGCCGCATTCTTAATCTTATGATCCACCCGATACGACTCGAGGGTCGAGTTATACGTCGAAACGAATCTCTCATAGTCTCCCACCCACGAACGCAGCACATTACGGACAGGTTCGAGCTGCAACAGATGGGAAAGCGGCACTTCGAGGTAGGCTCGATCCTCCCGTTGCCAACGAATCAACGAGTTCACAAGTGAGATGGGGTGACCTGCCAGCGCCTGGTAAAGCTTCGATACGCGTGAAACGGACTCTGCTGCTCGCTCCAAACCACTCGCTGCGAGATCAGCCGACATCGCCTGAAAAACTTCCTGAGAGCGCTCGGCTGGAACGACCCGCTGTGAAGCGAATAGCCCTTCGGAGCAACTCAAAGAGTCACTCCGTAAGACAAGGGAGTCAGCCAACCGAAGCGGCCAAACAACCTGCCCCGCATCTCCTTCGTCAGTGTCGATAATGACGTTGATCGCGAGAGCATCGCTCTCCCGCGCAAAGTGAGAGAGCTGCTCGTTTTTGAAGAGCAATCCATGGTGGTAGATAACCGGCTGATGCCCAGCCATAACGATAGGCTGAGCATGATAAAACGCTTCCTCTGGAGGGGGTGTTAACGTCAAACCTACAGAGCGAGCGAGATCACAGAGTGTATTAGAATATGCTACAGCAGCCTCGTAGACCGCCTGCCTCATCATCCGAATTCGCTCGTCCCCCAATCGCTCACTGCGATTGACCAACCCTTCCCGATTCTTTCGAAGAAGAGACTTCCACTCACCATAGGGGGGTTCGAGCGTAGTTATCATATTTTCAAAGTTATAGGTTGAAGAGAGCCGAAGCTGTCGAAATTTTCAAGGATTCCTTGCACACAAACGGCTCACCCGCACCAGTACCCACTTGGCTTCCCCAATACAGCGCCTCGTGACGGATCGCGTCGAGTCGTGCTGCGTTCTTTGTATGTACTACGAATTGAGACTCATACGCCGCGACCGAGGCGAGCTTAGTCTCGAGGTACGGAGATATATCGAAGACGAAACTCGGGGTGAATTTGACCCGGATATGTGTAGAGAAGAAGTGGAGATGCTTAGAGGGATACCATGGGGCATGAGGGAGATCACTCTTCACGAATTTCGCGTAGAATCTTGCTGCTTCGACGAGCGCGGCAGCTTGGACGTGGTCGGGATGAACATCCTCCCAGTACGGCCCGAAAAGGATGGTGGGTTGTATCTCTCGTATGACAGCGGCAACCTTCTTACGATTCTCGACCGTGTCGAATACCTCTCTGTTTCTAAGATCAAGCTGCCGCCGTTCGGTTATTCCGAGAATCTTGGAAGCTCGAGCTGCTTCTCGCGCTCTGATCTCCACAGACCCGTGCGGCGTTGGCTCACCGTCCGTAAGATCGACTACTACGACTCTTACTCCCTGATTAATCAGAGACAGGATCGTTCCTCCCATCGCTATCTCCGCGTCATCCGGGTGGGCGGCAATAATAAGTACTACAGGTTCCATCTCTCTCGCTCACGCTTTATTTGCTCGAGATAGTATTGCAGACGAACGTCCGGATCGTCGAGATCCCCTCCAAAACGGCGATTAGGGTCGTCGTATATCCTCGAAACCGGAAGTTCTGCGAGCTTGAGGCCGAAATGCTTGGCCTGGATCCAAAATTGAAGAGGCATCGCATAACCGGTTTCGGTGAGCTCGAGTTGAGCCAGCGCCGATACGCGGTAAGCCTTGAAGCCGCAGAACGCATCTGTCATGGAGAATCCGGTGATTTCGTTGATTATCTTCGTTATCTTGGTATTGATTGCACGTCGATCGGGAGGAGCTTCTCCATTTCCATCGATCTCGTTACGGTATCTACTCCCCGAAACTACATCACATTTCTCGACCTCCTCGAAGAACTTAGGGATCCAATCAGGTCTGTGCTGTCCGTCCGAATCCATGGTGATAACGAAATCGTACCCAAGGTCGATAACCTCACGAAAGCCGCGAAGCAGAGTCGCTCCATACCCACGATTCCGAGGTTGTACGATAATTCGAGTACTCGCTCCTTCCAGCCCTTTGAGAACCTGTGGAGAACGATCGACGGAGCCATCGTCTACGAACAATACGTCTCCATCATACAGCTGCCGGAGGCGCGCAAGTAGGCCTTCGAGA
>JBILFA010000194.1:0-3918 GCA_044351795.1 Bdellovibrionota bacterium
TGTTTCATGGCAACACCTGAGGAGATATCAGAGCGAGTTAAATCGATTATCGTAGAGCAGCTTGGTGTCAGCTTAGAGGAAGTTACTCCTCAGGCATCCTTCATCGAGGATCTTGGTGCAGATTCACTCGACATCGTCGAGCTAATCATGGCCCTCGAAGAAGAGTACGATATGGAGATTCCGGACGAGGATGCTGAAAAGATCCAGACCGTGGATGATGTAACCAAGTACATCCAATCCAAGCAGTCGTAAGCTTAGTGTAAACTTCTTCCCTGGTTGGGAGGGTTTTCTGCTATGCTAGAAGGGCCCCAACGAGGGCCCTTTTTTATTTGTATTTCCGGAGTTTTTAAATGTCTTCCTCGAACGATACCTACGAAGCTCGTCGTCGCTCTTTGCGAGACGTCGATCCCGACACCTTCACCTTGATTCAACGTGAGACAGAGCGTCAGGAGTATGGGCTTGAGATGATTCCAAGCGAAAATTTCGTGAGCGAAGCTGTTCTCGAAGCGATGGGCTCAGTCCTCACCAACAAATACGCCGAGGGTCAGCCGGGAAAGCGCTATTATGGCGGATGCCACGTCGTTGATGAGGTAGAGACTCTGGCAAGTGCCCGCGCATGTGAGTTGTTCGGGACCGAGTTCGCCAATGTTCAACCTCACTCCGGAGTCCAGGCTAACCAAGCTGTGTTCGAAGCGTTTCTGAAGCCGGGGGACACCTTCATGGGGTTGCGGCTGGATCATGGTGGGCACCTATCGCATGGAAGCCCTGTGAACTTCTCAGGGCGTCACTACAAGGTAGTGGGATACGGAGTGCGCGAGTCGGATTGTATGATTGATCCGGATCAGGTTCGATCTCTCGCGCGCGAGCATAAACCGAAGCTCATCATCGCGGGTGCTACCGCTTACTCGCGTCGTATCGATTGGAAGCTCTTCCGCGAGGTAGCAGATGAGGTGGGTGCGGTTCTCATGGCCGATATTGCTCACTATTCCGGCCTCGTAGCCGGTGGTTCGTATCCATCTCCGGTGCCCTACGCAGATATTGTTACAACGACTACTCACAAGACCTTACGAGGCCCGCGGTCCGGGATGGTGATGGGTCGTGAAGTGCACAGAAAGGCCATCAATAAGGCGGTCTTCCCTGGGCTTCAGGGCGGACCTCACATGCACACCATTGCTGCGAAAGCTGTTATGCTTAAGGAGGCGTTGGCTCCTGATTTCAAGGGTTATGCAGCGGCAGTAGTCGAAAATGCGCAAGCTTTGGCGAGTGCGTTGATCGAGAAGGGCTTGAAGGTCGTTTCAGGTGGTACCGACAGTCATCTCTTGATTGTAGATTTGCGCCCGATCGGTGTGACAGGTGCTGCAGGAGAGGTGTGCCTCGACAAGCTCGGCATTACGGGTAACAAGAATACCGTGCCCTTCGATCCGCAACCTCCGACGGTGTGTAGTGGAGTTCGACTTGGTACGCCAGCTCTGACTACTCGTGGTATGGGTGTCAAGGAGATGCGGCAGATCGCAGGGCTAATCTACGAGGCGCTCTCTCATGTAAACGACGACAGCAAGCTGGCTTCGATTGTGGAAGGAGTTCGTGAGCTCAGCCAACGCTTCCCACTGTATAAGCATCGCCTCGTCGGTGAATAGGAGCGGTCTCCCAAGATATGTTCTGTCCGAAATGTAACTCAGACAAAACTTCTGTAACTGATTCGCGTAGCGACGCCGGGGCGATCCGTCGTCGCCGTGAATGTCAGGAATGTGAGTACCGTTTTACGACGTATGAGCGCATTGAGTTGGCGCTGCCAATGGTCACCAAGAAGGATGGAAGGCGCGAAACCTTCGATCGCGAAAAAATTAGGGGTGGGATTCGCCGAGCCTGCGAGAAAAGACCCGTGAGTACGGAGACTATTGATTCCGCGGTTGAGGTTATCGAAAAGCGTGTTCAAGAGTTGTGTGTAAAGGAGCTCGAGAGTCGCGCGGTGGGAGAGTTCGTCATGGATGAGCTCCGCAAGATGGACAAGATCGCTTACGTACGTTTTGCATCGGTGTACCGCGAGTTCTCAGATGTAAGTCAGTTCGTAGATGCGCTCCAGAGCTTGGGTGGTCAGGGCGCCGCCGGGCAGTCCAAGGAGACAGGAAAAGATGCCTAACCATTCGAGACTCGGGTGATTAAAGCAATAGATATGTCTTCAGGCGATCCGCATGACACTCTGCATTTAGATCCTTTTCAGGAGGTTCTAGCCGATTTTCGGGCCGGAAGACCGGTGATCGTTGTCGATGACGCCGATCGAGAAAATGAGGGAGATATCTGCGTAGCGGCGGAGGCTGTTACGAGCGAAGTGATATCTTTTTTGATGAGAGAGGCACGTGGGCTCATCTGCGTCAGTATATCGAAGCCGCTTGCCACATCGCTCAATCTTCCGCTTCAGGTATACAACAACAACTCTCCGTTTCAGACGCCGTTTGCAATTAGTATCGATCACAAAGACGTCGTGCCGTTCGGGGTAACAGCCGCTGCACGGGCACACACCGTCTTGAAGCTGTTGGATCCTGCTGCCCAGCCGGGTGATTTTGTGAGCCCTGGGCACATTTTCCCCTTGCTCGCGAACGAGGCTGGAGTGATAGCGCGTCAAGGGCACACCGAAGGAGTATTCGACCTGGCGCGGTTAGCAGGCCTCACTCCCGCTGGCATCTTATGTGAGATTCTCAATCGCGATGGCACTATGGCCCGTGGAGCGCAACTGGAGGAGTTCGCCAGATGTCACAACTTGCGCCTCACAAGTATCGAAGAGATTCGTAAGTATCGCGCACTTCACGAGATAGCAGTACGCCCACTCAGCTCGCGAGTTGTAGAGACCGACTTTGGTATCTTCACAGCGACTGTGTATGTCGATGACGCAGGTGGCAAGGAGCATATGGCGATGGTGCGCGGCGATCTGAGCGCAATGCCGACCTCGTACGCTCCCTTGGTGAGGATGCACTCGGAGTGTCTTACGGGCGATGTGTTCGGCAGTCGGCGCTGTGATTGCGGTCAGCAGCTCTCTGGAGCGATGAATCTCGTCGTGGCCGAGGGATTGGGGATCATTTTATATTTGCGGCAAGAAGGGCGCGGTATCGGCCTCGAGAATAAAGTCCGCGCATACAAGCTGCAGGACGAAGGTCTCGACACCGTCGAGGCGAATGAGAAGTTGGGATTCCGTCCTGACGAGCGAGATTTTGCGGTAGGTGCCCACATGTTGTTGTCGATGGGTATTCGCTCCATTCGGCTCATTACCAACAACCCCGAGAAGGGTGATTCTTTATCGCGTTTCGGTATCACCGTAGTCGAAAGGGTGCCCATGCTCGTGGCGGATGATCCGGTTAGAGCTGACTACCTCAGGACCAAAAAGGAGAAGCTAGGGCATCTGTTGTGAGCGGGGGCCTCATCATACAGGCGACACGTCGGCCTGGCAGAACGCCTCGCCTCCCTAGATGCCGGAATCTGTTTGGATTAGTCGAATGTTGTAGTCTAATGTTGCGGCGGTCTTTGGCTCAGGCATAACAGCCGTACATGAGATCTCCCGTCGAGGGCGCAAGAGTGATCTCGGCACGTGTAATCATGCGAAGGCTCAGGGAGAATAACCAATGAAAACTCGGCGAGCGTGTCGAGAGGCTGCTCTTCAGGCTCTCTACCAATGCGATGTGGTCGGGGATTGCTCACCGGCGGCGATTGAGTCGTGTCTTTCGCACTTTTGTTACCTCGATGACTCTAGCCAAGAGGTGGTCGGAGATCCTCAATGTAACGACGAAGACCGGTCCTTTTGTCTCGATATTGCGCTCGGTGTACTGCAGTACATAAAGGTGATTGATGATCAGATCGGGCTGGCATCCACCAATTGGAGCATCGCTAGGATGCCTCGAGTTGATCGAAATATCTTGAGGCTCGCTG
>JBILFA010000095.1:0-13371 GCA_044351795.1 Bdellovibrionota bacterium
AGGCTCGAGGATATCACGGCAGGTTGACCGCATCCGACTCAGTATTCCTTTTACTCACCTACCTTATTCCGCTCTTGACTGTGACTACCACCGCCGGTACCGGATGGTCGAATCGACAACTTGAGCGCTCCCCTATCCTCCTGAGGAGAAGCCGCCAAAACAGCTTCGGACGAAGACACTGCATAAGGCAGGGAACCAGGCACATTTGACATCTCTGCAACAAACGCAGCAACATCTTTCGTCATTGCTTCACGACGAATTATGCCGAAAGGTCCGATACGACCACGAAACTTACTAACCCCGAAAGCACCCACAACGAGATCTGCGTTTGTGTCAGGAATTGCCTGCGACTCGAGATCGTATCCGCCGAGTACCTCCGGCTTCTTTCCGCCCTTATGGGGTATGAGGTGAACACCAAGGTAACGCGCGTCACGAAAACTGACGGCCAGGAGATACCACTCCTTGGCGCTCAACTGCGTTGAAGCGAAAGGATACCAGCGGCCCTGTTCTTGCTCGTTCTGCCAGTACACATTCGGACGTACCCCATCGGGACCACCTACCAGCGCTATAGAATATCCCGGTCTCGCCTTGGACTCCGGATCGTATTTGGCGACGAACACCACTCGCTCCCCCTGAGCAGGCGGCTTGCGCAGCTTAAACCAGATGTAAAAGAGGAAATCACCGGCACCTCCCGGATTGAGCGCCGGGTTGTGCGCCACGCGCAGAGCGGTACCGCCATTTGCGACTACAAGAGCGTCTGCGACAATGGTATCGCGGCCATTATCTTCCGGCTCGAACGCGAGAGAGCTGTTCTTGCTTACAAGCAGAGAACCGCACGCAACAACTAACGCATAGCTGATGCCGAACGCTGCAATAAACCAGATTCCCAGCGCGAGCTTTTTTTTGATTGATCGGGGTTGAGAAGCTGTTCTAAGCACGTTTCGTGAATGCCGTTGATGCGATTCGTAATTAGGCTCCGTTTTGAGCACTTGCGAACCCGGCATACCCCATACTCCTTCTCTCACCTACCCTAACACCGGAGCACATTACCACAACGTGCTGAAACCGTGTGCGAGACTTCCCTTGGAGTATCCCACATTTAACGAGAAGCAGGCGGTGCCTTATCTCGCGTCGCCGTACTGATATCCGGCGACGCGAGCGTGATTGGGACAGTTACTCGTCTGACTCCATCTCAGACGAATCATCAGCTTGAGCCTCGTCAGAACCCTCGCCCTCGACCTGCGAAGCTGCTGCCTTACGGCTCTTCTTCTTCGCTCGGCCCTTGTCCGAACCTACTTCACCCTCTGCTGCAGCCGCAGGCTGAAGCGCAATTACCTTGATCTGAAGCGGTACCGTCACCTCTGAGTGAAGCTTTACTTCCGCCTTGTGAAGACCTGCGCCCTTAATCGCATCAACCAACTTGATTTGACGACGATCTACCTCGTATCCGAGAGCCTTGAGAGCGGCTTCGATATCGCGCGTCGTGACCGAGCCGAAGCTCTTACCTTGCGCGCCCATCTTGAGAGTAAACTCAACGATGATCTGAGAAAGCACTGCTCCGAACTGATCAGCCTCTGCCCTCTTCTTCATGCGCTTGGCCATGATGCCCGACAGCTGATGCTTGAGAGCACGACTGTTGTGCGACGAAGCCTCGACCGCGAGACCTCTCGGCAAGAGATAGTTTCTCGCATAACCGCGCTTCACGCGCACCGTATCTCCGACATATCCGAGCGGGAGACAATCTTCGCGCAAAATAACTTCCATACTAAGCTCCTTCTCAACTACCTGAGGCACCTTGTGTACGTACCTCATCACCTAGAAATAATTTTTACTCGAATGAATCGCCGCCGAAATCGAAATCATCTCCGTCCCCTCGTGGCTGTTGCAGCCTCTTGGGATTACCCTTGAACTTACGGGCCTTGGTTCGAATAAGGTGCGTTTGAAACTTGTTTACGTTGTCCGCAATTCGGAGCAACGCCTGCAGTGCCGCCGGAGCCTCGTGATTGTCGGTTTCGTAGTTGAACACTACGTAGTGCCCTTGACGCTCCTTCTTGAAGCTGAAAGCAGCTTCTTTGCGTCCCCAATTGGCCACGCTCGACACAGTCGCCTTGTTCGAGGTGAGAACACCTTCGAACTTCTTTATCTCATCCTTGAGCTGTGCCTCCGTCAAACGAGGGCTAAATACTACTACCGACTCATAACGGCGTACGTCCATGGATCACCTATTACGTTACGATTACCTAAATCTTCAAAGTCCAAGGCGTTTTTCGCATAGCACGAAAGTGCGCCTTCTACACAATCACGCGCGTCCTCAACGGACCAGAGCAATGCCGGGAGGAATCTCGGAGCGCGCAATCTGGAAGCTGCGGAAGTGTAGCAGATTGGACCAAAAACACAACGGCACGGCCCTCAAGAAACACACCCTTCTGCAAGCTTAGCCCAAATTCCGCACCACAGGAGGGTCCCCGATAGAAGAAGCCCCGTCACCCTACTCCACTGCAACGGACAGCTCCAAGCAGCTCTCAGCACACAAGCGATTCAACAAGTTAGCGGAACTTCACTATCGGTTATAGCGATTTTGAGCCACTTGTAGCCCCTCGAGCGCGAGACACACCACTGCCGCAGCCGCTCGTCCTACCAACTCCTCAGCCACTAGCCGCTCTTCCGAGGAGAATCGGCTCAGAACCCAACGCGCCACCCCCTCTTCATCCGCTGCCATGGGACTACCCGGGATAGGCCTTCCAACACCGACACGGACGCGAGCATATTCTCGCCCCCCACACTGAGTGGAGATCGAGCGCAGCCCGTTGTGTCCACCATCGCCACCACCGACTTTGACCCGCACACTTCCAAAAGGAAGGTCGATCTCATCGTGAACTACGATTACCTGAGAGATATCTATCTTTCGGAATGAGAGGACATCGCGTAAAGGCTCACCGCTGCGATTCATGAAGGTCTGCGGCTTGATCAGCACCGCAGACCACTTTTCAGCGATCGACAGAGGGGCCTCGAGGTAGGAACGGCGATCACTCCAACCCGAATAGCCGAGCGTCCCCGCCAGAGCTGCCGAAGCCTGATCACGCGCGTCCGCTTGCAGCTCTGACACCTCACGGATCCCCGAACACGCCCGCAGGGCGTCTATTACGGCAAATCCTACGTTGTGGCGAGTACCATCGTACTGAAAGCCCGGGTTACCAAGCCCCACTACGGCTGAATACTCGCTCTTCATGGAGTAGTTAGGTGATTACTTCTTGCTGGCCGGTGCTTTGGCTGCCGGAGCCTTAGCTGCTGGAGCCTTTGCTGCCGCAGGAGCTGCCTTAGCTGCATCTGCTGCAGGAGCACCGGCGGCAGGAGCCTCCTCTTCAGTTGCACGAGCAGCAACAACACTCACGATCGTCTCCTCCTCGTCATCGTCAACCGACACACCTGCCGGAAGCACGAGGTCGGCCACGTGAATCGATTGCCCTAAATTGAGCGATGTAATGTCAACCTCAATCGCTAAAGGAATATCCTTCGACAAACAGCGAACGGTTACCTCGTGGGTAACAACCGTGAGAATACCCTTCTGGATCTTAACGCCAGGAGCCTCACCAACGAGTTTGACGGGAACTTCTACTGCAACCTCTTCGTTCTCGGCGAACGTGAGAAAGTCGACGTGGATAAGGGTGCCTTTGAGGTAGTCGCGCTGAATCTCTTTCACGATCGCCGATTTACCGTTCAATGCACTCGAGGTGCTCTTGAAGGTAAACACCTGAGAACGGCGAGCTCGCGAAGCGAGCTGCGTGAACTCTTTGCACGGGATCTTTACCGAAACCGGCTCTTCAGCACGGTGATACGCAACAGCGGGGATAAAGCCCTCTTTGCGACAACGGTTCGAACTAGCCTTGCCAAGGATTGGACGCTCCGACACTTCAATAGTGAAATTTTCCACGGTGTTACTTCCTTCCGAATACAGTAGAGAACGCGAGGTTATCAGATGCGCGGATCAAGGTAAAGATCCCCGCAGATCAGCCTTAACCCCCTGATGCTCTAAAGGAAAAGGGAAAGGGCTCTTCGCGGAAATGAGTGGGTGATAGTGCGCAGCGACAACCTCTAACCCCTTGATCTGACCCTCAAATAAACCGGTACCACGTTTACGAGCACTTCACGGCCCGATAGCACCAAAGTTACCCACTCGGATCCGCAAAAGCCCGGAACATAGATCAAGAATTAGAGATATTACTAAACAGCCCAACCTCTCCTAGCGGAACAAGCTGCTCACCGAGTCGTCGGAGTGAATACGGCGGATCGCTTCAGCGAAGATAGATGCTACCGAAAGAAACGTGAATTTATCCCCCTCCTCCGGCCTCGCGTGCGGGATCGTGTCGGTACAGATGACCTCTTCCACAGCGGAATCATTGAGACGCTTACGCGCTTCACCGGACAATACAGGATGAACACAGCATGCTATGACGCGCTTTGCGCCCTCCTTCGTAAGAGTCTCTGCTGCTTTCACCAAGGTGCCGCCGGTATCGGCGATATCGTCGAAAATGATACAGGTCTGCCCGTCAACATCACCGACGACATTCATTGCATCGACCCTATTAGGGCCTGAACGCCGCTTGTCGATGACGGCAATTGGCGCATTGTCCAGGCGGGTAGCCATCAAGCGTGCGCGCTCCAAGCCACCGACGTCAGGAGAGACTATCGTAACATCAGGACCTCCATACCTCGACTTCAGGTACGGAACCAACGTCGGAAGAGCATAGAGATTATCCACTGGGATATTGAAGAACCCCATCGTTTGACCAGCGTGCAGATCCATCGTCAGAACGCGATCTGCGCCAGCCGTCGTGATCATATCGGCAACCAACTTCGCCGTGATCGGGACACGCGGCTTGACCTTCCGATCCTGCCTAGCATACCCAAAATACGGCAACGCTGCAGTCACCCGTCCGGCGGATGAGCGCTTGAGCGCATCGATGATAATCAGAAGCTCCATGAGGTGATCGTTTCCGGGACTACAGGTGCTCTGCACCACGAACACATCCCCACCACGTACGTTGTCACCTATTTCGACAGAGAGCTCACCATCGCTAAAACGAACTACCTCGAGACGCCCCAACTCGATACCGAGCGTTTCACAGACGGATTGGGTGAAGCGTGGGTTAGAACGACCGGAGAAAACGAGAAGAGGCCTGGCCACCGAAGCTCCTGCGAAGAGAGACACCCACAACTTCGAACTACGAGGAAGCCTCTGTCAGACTTCCGGAATGGTTGCCCGGGCAGGGGTCGAACCTGCGTATGGCGGAATCAAAATCCGCTGCCTTACCACTTGGCTACCGGGCAATGTAGTGTGTGAGTAAAACAACTACGCTGCTTTGGCAAGTACGCGGATACACCTAAATGATGCAAAACTACGAAGGTTACGGTCCTGTCGCTGCCGGGAGTCTCGACCCTCCACCTTCTTTTACGTCTTATCCAGCGTTCAGCGAGCAAGAATGCACTGAATATCCCCGCTCGCCTGCCATGGCGCTAAGCTTGCTCACATCCCCCTCCCGGCCTATCGGTATGAGAGAGAAGAAAGCAGATCCCGAACCGGTCAAGGAAGTCGAGCCGGGGAAAAATCGTCGCGCCAAAGCCAGCCCTTCAACAACATCCGGCGCCAACTCGCACACTGTCCCTTCAAAATCATTCTCGAGCAGGGAACAAAGTGAAGTGTGCTCCGATTCGATATAGTGCTTGATGGGAGCATCGTCCCTCAATGGAATCTCTGGATGCCGTCGTCGAAAGTAATCGTAAAACCTCCCGGTATTCACGGCCGTCGGCGGCACTAAGATCAGTATGTGCTCAGGGCCGATAGGACGGCCCGACAGTGACACCACCCGCTCACCCACACCGGAAACCCAACACAACCCGCCCAGGTATGCGTACGGCACATCCGCGCCGCACTTGAGGGCTACTCGAGCGATTCGTTCGCTATAGTCGAACTGTGACAACCGAAGCTCCGTGCGAATCAGCTCCCCGTAAACCGCCGTGAGTGAACGCAAGACTGCCCCTGCATCACTACTCCCACCCCCCAATCCTGCACCGATCGGAATCCTCTTCGTCACAAAACAGGAAAAGCCTATCGGAGCATCATCAAAACCGAACTCTCGCCAGAACTCCCTGAAGGCTTTAACGACGAGGTTGGATTCCACCGCTTCCCCCGCCAATACCCCCTCGGGCTCAATCGTAAGAATAACTCGCGCGTTCGAGGAAAAGGAGATCACGAGTTCGTCGCACAGCGAGGTCGTGCAGTTGAGCATACTCAAGAGGTGGTACCCATCTTCTCTGCGTCCCAGCACCTTGAGCCGCAGGTTGACCTTAGCGGGAGCACGAACAGCCATCACCGCCCCGAGCAAGGAGTCGCTTACAACCCGTATTTTGTCTGATAGTTGCTCGGTCATCTTCTAATCGAACGCCAACTGTAAAGGAACGACAGAGAGTGTAATACTGCTTGAATGAGGCTCATACCATGACGACACCATCTACTTCCATCCCATCTTCACCCAGCGATCTCCTTGGCGTTGCCATAGAAGCGGCGAAACGAGCGGGCGAGGTCATCTGCCAGCAACGTCGGACACAGAGCGTATCTGTCTCGTTCAAAGGTGCCAGAGATCTAGTCACAACAGCTGATCTAGCAGCGGAAAAAATAGTCATAGAGACCATCGGTTCCTACTACCCGACTCACAAGATCCTCGCGGAGGAATCGTCTCAAAACCTGGATCCGACTGAATTCGGTCAGGGAACCGTCTGGGTTATCGATCCGATTGACGGCACCACCAACTACGCACACGGGCACTTTCAGGTCGGAGTCTCAATAGCGTGCGCGATTGATGGCAAAAGTGTGGCTGGAGCGGTCTTGGCTCCCTTCCTCGACGAACTCTTCACTGCTTCAATCGGAGGTGGAGCATTTTTGAACGGCGAGCCGATCTCGGTTTCTCCAACAGATCGGTTGGAAGCGGCGCTCATAGCAACCGGCTTTCCCTACGACCGTACCAACGTGCCGAACATTTGTAAGCGACTGCAGGCGCTCCTGCTGCGGTGTCGAGACATTCGCCGCCTCGGAGCAGCGTCACTCGACATCTGCTGGGTCGCGTGCGGTCGCTTGGATGCCTATTACGAGGAAACTCTTAATCCCTGGGACGGCGCTGCCGCATGTCTCATAGCGCGAGAGGCCGGAGCGCGTATCGGGCATTACGCCTATGATTCGTCGACACAACGACGCACGGAAGGATATCCAGGCGATCTCTTCATGGACAACTTGATCGTCAGCGCCCCCGGGGTCTTCGAGCAGCTTACGATGGAACTAGCTACAGCCGGCTAGGTTTCCAATAAAAAAAGGCCTGCAAGGATCTGTACCCCACCGACCTTTTCGCATCCCACGAGAGGCTTGTTAGATCTCTTCCGCCTCCTCCGGGAACCCATCGGCATCCTCCTCTCCTGTGCGATCAGAGTAACGACGCTCCTCGTTCTCCTGCTCTGTCTTGCAATCGATGCACAGTTGGGCAACGGGACGCGCCATCAGTCGAGCAACGGCGATGTCCTCTCCACAAGTCTCGCATTCGCCGTATGTCCCCTCGTCCATCTTCTTGAGAGCAACATCGATCTTTTTAAGGTGATTCATCTCGCGCTTTCCGATCTTCTGCAGCGCGTTCTGGTTGATCTCCAGCGATGCTATATCCACAGAGTCTCCCGAGGCAGTGTCGAGGTCCGCTACAGAGGAATCACTGAGGTCTTCGAGATGTCTCAGGATTCTTCGCTTTTCCTCGTCGAGCATCCCCCGCAATGTATCAAGGTCTTTCTTTTTCATACGTCTTTCCCTATGGCTCACCGGGCCTAACGACCCTCTGTGACCATACTTACGTTATGGCTTTTATGAGAGTGCCAGCAATCTTCAATTGCCTAGCTTCCAGTACCGCAAGGCACTACTCCCTACTAACGATGTATGCCAAACCCTTAGGATAGACGACTGAAATCCTCGGAACAAGCATAATCGGACAGCATTCGGAAATAATTCACGATCTCTCCTTGAACCCGACTCTTCGGTCCCCCTTCCCTGTGCCTTTTATAGGTCCGAAACGATTAGCTGCTTTATGAAAGTATATCCCCTAGTCCTGCGAGCTGTGTAGCCTGGTGTTCCCCGGCCCGAGCCCTCATGCCTCGAGTACCTATCAACGCATCCCTTCTGACTTGAAAAAGTCCCGCGTACCCCATGGCAGCCAGAACCGTCAGCAAAACATCTAAGGGCAAGCGAAAGCGAGTTTCAGGGAACGTAACGGCATGCGCCATTGTAAAAAGACCGGACACCAGGAGTACTCCCACTATGAGACGCCGTGCCAGGAACCCATGATCGCTCCGAAAACAAGCCACTATCCCGCCGAACATAATCAGCGCATGCACAGTTGCGATAACAACCACAATCAGAGATCTCCACTCGAAGTCGTATAGCTCAATTTCACCGTTCACTCGACGCAACTCTCCCTTTCCGAGTGGGAGCGGGACCGGCGAGAAAAGTAAAAGCCCCTTTGCGACTGCTCTCGCGACGGATCTTCCCGGATCCGACAGAATGTACGCCGTCGCTATATCCTTGAGCCTCTCGTCCTCCTTCGGTCCGGAGAGTCCGTGCTGAGCTACCGTCTCGCTGATAAAAGGCTCGTAGAGATCGACATCTACCATTGGAAAAAAGCGTTCCAAGTCACGGTTATTTCCCTTGAGAAGATTGATCCCACTGGTGGTGGAGGCCGAGAAACGGAGTTCACCTGCTTTTTGAGAGACAAACACCTGCCATGGTAAGACGAGAACTATTATGACCCCCACGCACAGCATCATGCGTCGAATTGTCGACACAAGAGGCTCGGCTCCCCGCTCTATCATCAGGAGCGCGCACAAGGCCAGCACAAAGACTACGCCGGTCGGCCTCGTGAGATACAAGAGTGCGGTAATCACCGCCATCACGAGGATGTGCGCATTTGTACGGCGACCAAAGATCCACATCCACACAAAACCCAGCGTGAGCGCCGCAAAGAGAAGCGTCTCTCGCTCGGACAACATCTCCAGATGCAGCAACAGATGAGTGGAATAGATACCAGCAGCTATCGAACCGGCTAGAATGCTCTTCGAGACACGCAAGGTCGCCCACACAACCGACATACCAAGCGCGACCGCAACACCCCCTTGTAACCACACAGCGATCGCTGACCAGTCCGAGTGGATGAGCATCACCGCTGCAAGAAAAAGCGGATAGAGCGGGGGTCGGTACGTCGAGCTGAAGGAGCCGCCACTAACGACATCTCCCGCCAACAAACCGTACGACCGACTTCCTGGTAGTAGTCCGCCCTCGGACGGCAGCGCGAAGAACACAATCAAGGCTGCATACACGCTCGCGAACAAAACAGCCGCAGATGCGACGACTATCACGGATGAAATCGGCTCTCTTACTAGCGTCGCCGCCCTCCCGTCGAGCCCCACACACTCTCCCCTCATTCCTCTCACCTTCTATATCTTTCCTATCAATATTCGCAGCGGCGTTGCTTTGGGATGCTCGTAGTTCAGATAGTGTTTTCGCCGCAAGAATACGACGGAAACGAACAGCCTAGGGCGGTTAGCGACTCTGTCGAGTGAAAAACTTTGCTGTTGAAGGACTAGCATGGAGGACACTGCCACGCATGAAACCGGATCACACAATTGCAGCATCTAGCTCGACGCATGATCTGCCTCAGAACTAAACTCTCTCCGCCGAGCGATGCTGCACGAGGCCGGGCTCGACCCGAGAGCCCTGAATCCTCGCTTAGCGGTGGTATCGAATCAGAAACTACCCGTGATCACGGGCCTTTTTTCGCCGCTGGCACTCGAAACTTTAGGTCGAGACACCGATGGACTACAAAGCCCTGCTCCCGACAAGTTCAGCGATATTACGAGCAGAAGTTAACACCTCGCTACACACCGTGATATTCGCCGAACACCCCGCGTAGCACATCGGATATCTCACCTAACGTGCAGCTCTTACGAATGCACTCTACTACCGGTGTCATCACGTCCCCATCACCTTCTGCAGCGCCTTTGAGTGCATTGAGAGCTTGCTGCGCTCCTGCAGAGTCTCGCGCGGCCCGGAAAGCCGCGACTCGCGACACCTGCTCACGCTCGACCTTGGGGTTGATAGTTTGTACAGGAGTACTGTCAGGCGTTGTGTCGACGTACTTATTGACCCCCACTACGACTGACTCACCTTTTTCAATCGCGCATTGAGCCTCGTACGCCGAATTCTCAATCTCGCCTTGTGGATACCTCTGCTCGATAGCAGCCAACATGCCTCCCATGGCGTCGATGGTGGTGAGTCGTTCGCGCGCGGCTTGCTCAATAGCATCGGTCCAGGACTCGATCAGATAGCTCCCTCCGAGCGGATCAGCAGCAGCTGTGACGCCCGATTCCTCAGCGATTACCTGCTGTGTTCTGAGCGCCAAACGCGCGCTTTCCTCTGTAGGAAGACCCAAGGCTTCATCGAAGCCGTTCGTATGGAGCGATTGCGTACCACCAAGCACCGCTGCCAAAGCTTGTATCGTCGTCCGCACGATATTGTTTTGAGGCTGTTGTGCCGTAAGAGAGCTTCCAGCCGTCTGCGTGTGAAAACGCATCATCATCGACTTCTCGTCTTTGGCACCGAAGCGCTCCTTCATGATAGACGCCCACAATCTCCGCGCTGCCCGAAACTTCGCTATCTCCTCGAGGAAATTGTTGTGGCAGTTGAAAAAGAAGGCAAGGCGCGGCGCGAATGCATCGACCGACAAGCCTCGCGCGAGTGCCGCCTCGACATACGCGATACCGTCAGCAAGGGTGAACGCGACCTCCTCAACTGCAGTGCTGCCTGCTTCGCGGATGTGGTATCCTGAAATACTGATCGTATTCCACTGCGGCACCTCACGAGCGCAAAACGAAAATATGTCAGTCACGATGCGCATCGCGGGCCGAGGAGGATAGATATACGTACCTCGCGCGATATACTCTTTCAGGATGTCGTTCTGGATCGTTCCTCGTAACGCACTCCACGGCACACCCCTTCGCTCTGCCAGAACCAAGAGGAAGCCGAGCAAGATAGCTGCCGTAGCATTAATAGTCATCGATATCGACACGTCCTCGAGCGAAATCCCCTGGAACAACCGCTCCATGTCATCAATCGTCGCGATTGAAACTCCGACCCTTCCGACCTCGCCTCGTGCCAGTGCATGATCAGGGTCTCGTCCCATCTGAGTTGGCAAGTCAAAGGCGACGCTCAACCCGGTAATTCCTTGATTGAGGAGAAAATGATAACGCTGATTCGTATCTTCAGCCGATCCGAAACCGGCGTACTGCCGCATCGTCCACACCCTGCCACGATACATGGTTCGATGAATGCCACGAGTGAAGGGGTACTCCCCCGGGGAAGAGGAGTGAGTGACGTCGACATCATGTGCCCCGTAAAACTCCTTGATAGGCATTCCCGAGGATGTTCGAGGCGGCTGTTTGTCTTTAGCCATAGATTCCCTATTCTAAACGGAAAGAGGCGTAAAGCTGTTCGGCTACCAACTCTATTGCGTGACGCTGGTCGAGAGGCCCCACAACATTCACCGTCAAAAGTCGTCCGTCGAACGCAAAGGTCAGGCTAGCCGTAAGCAACCGCCCCTTCACCGAATCGCTCTCATACTCATGTAACAGGAACTCAGTGTTGCCCTGCTTTTTAATCTTCCGCAGCAGCCATGACAAACTTGTAACAGAGTCCTCATAGGACTTCTCGAGCTTGCCCTTAATCGCAGACATTCCACCAGCTGGGAGCTCTGCCTCACCGAAGCGCAACGCTGTTACGACACCCGAAACGGGGTCCTCCCACGCAGCGTCCGGATACGGTGGGCGCTTCCACCGCTCTTCGATAGCGTTCCCGCCCAGCACCGAGAAGCCGTGCGGCAATTTGAACCAGACACGCCCGGCAGCCATCGAGACTATCGAAGGGTCCGAGTACGCGCCGCACTGCGGCGGAGCGATGAATGAGACTCGACGGGCAGTACCCGTCTTCTCTTGATAATCGAGGGTAAGTAAAATAGCCCGCTGTGAAGAGATCTGAGCGTTGCCGAAGTAGCCTACAAGCTCACTCCCTTCATCGCGCGGGAGAGCGAACGTCGAGAACTCATCCCAGGAATTCGGCCAGCGCTTTTCTTTACAGTAGAACGCGGAAACAAATTGGAAAGCCCGCTCCTCTGTTGATTCCGGGGACCTTAGAAAAGTGCCCTTACGGGCCGCGCACCCAGCCGAAAGAACGGAAAACGTGAGCAACACCACCATCAAGCGCCGATGCATTGAACAGCTCCAAAATAAAAGCCTACACGGACCATCTTGTCCCTTGAGGGGCACCGGCCGTACTCCATGATACTCCAGCTCGCTCCCGGCCTAATAGACTTTAATTACGGGCCTAACGGGCCTTATCACACAACTTTTCCCTAAATTCGGCGAACATATCGCGTACACGTAGTGTGCACCACTTTTCCTGGAGGGAAAATGAGCCCAGACAATCGAGGAATAAACTGTTTATCTTCGAATTTCTTTTCAAACACCTTAACGCCTGCACTTCAGGAGAGGCTGCCGCAGGCCGGCACTCTCGCATCGCGTGTTATCGACCACACCACCAAAATCCCGACCTTCCTCGACACAGTATCGAAGGATCTGTGCGATGACGGTCGGATGAGTGGCCCAAGTCGGGATGCTGGGCTAAGCTTCATCGCCCGCTCCGCCACAGCAGGCGCGGTTACAGCCGGGACCGTTGTCCTTGGACTAGCGGCCGTTGCGACTGCCGGCGCTCCACTGACCGTCGCTGCCCTCGGAGTAGCTGGCCTTGTCCTCCTGCCACCGGCAGCGGATTGGGCAGTCGGTAAAGTAAGTGGGTTTATCGGTGGTCTTTTCGGAAGCTCCCGCGAGCAGGAATAGCTTTATCCAGGTGGAGGAATCGTTTGCGTGACGGGCGACAGGCCCGTCGACGCTCTTGTTATGTCCTTAACTGGCATACTAGCGGTAGCAATTCCTCCTCCTATTCCTCCTCCTGATCCTTCTCATCATCATGCACCTGCACCAGCTTCCTGATTCTCATCGGCTATTTCCGTAAGGATACGGTAGAGCGCATATCGGCGCTTGATTTGAGTTTGGCTTTGGCAAGTTCAGTCTTCGGAAACAAGCCGCAATCAACGATACCAAAGTTCCTTGATGATGAAGAGGAAACCGGTGCAGATGCAAGCTGATGAGAAGGATTAGGAGGAGGAGAAGCGCCTCCTCCGCACTCGTTCGGGACATAACACCCTAAATAACTTCCGGCCCGACCCTCAAAAGGGT
>JBILFA010000195.1:0-3847 GCA_044351795.1 Bdellovibrionota bacterium
AGCCGTTCTAGCTTGGCTTCCCGTAGCTGCCGCCATCTTTCTATTCTGTACCTTCATCTCGGTATCCAAGGGGGCCCTACTCATATCGGATGATCACGCGATGTTTCTCTTTCGACTTCGTCTTCTCAAAGAGAATTTCCCTTCGATTCCCTTTTGGTCTCCACTGTGGAACGCCGGATTTGATGCGAGGGATTTCTTCGCAACCGGAGCTTTGAATGCGTTTCTTCTCGCGTCGCCCTTGATATACCTCTTCGACGTCGAGCGGGTATACAACGTCATAGTTGCTCTCTTTCTGTGGGCACTGACTCCCGCCTGCACATACGTAGCAGCGAGACTCATCTATCGTCCCCGCACTGAAGCTGCAACTGCCGCCATGCTGGTTATGTGCACAGGTCTTACATGGTACCGTTGGGCACTGACCTACGGAACGATGGGGTTTCTAGTAAGTTCTGCTCTTCTTCCCCTAGCAATAGCTCTCTCCATCCGCTTCATCTCAGAGGAAACTCCTCGCCTGAGGGATCTTGCTCTGCTCGTAGCTGTCGTGACGCTCATGTTGCTCTGGTCGCTTTCCGGGGTTGCGCTGATCCCAATGGCCGTAACAGCGCTCCCCTATACAGCTCGAATACTTCGCTCGCGTAGGCGTGTGTTGACGATTATCTTGATCGTGGCCATAAATCTTCCCTGGATCATGATGCTGTGGAAGGTCTCGAGTGTCGGTCGGTTCCTGAACTCTGAGACTAAGACCGTAGTTGTGCATCAGACCGACTCCGCTTCGAAAGTCGATCCTGGGGCAGGAAATCTCAACTTGCCTCAGGGCTCAACCTTTCGACACAAGAAGAGCGAAGTAAGTGTGCGCAAAAGCCTCGATGCCTGGCAGGAGAGCTCCGGATCTCTCAATCCTGTTATTCTCGTTTTGGCCATTCCTGCACTCATCTCGCTGAGCGGATTAGCTCGGCGGACTTTTGGACTCGTGACTACATGGCTTTTTCTTTTGGGCACGGTCGGCGTTTCGCTCAAGCCGCAACTGGAGCTGGATCGGATGATAGTCATGGCCGCAGTCGTGGTGTGCATTCCGGTGGGCCGATTCGTCGTAGAGCTTTTTCGCGCATCACCCTTTGGACGCTCTTACACCCTCGCGGGCAGTATTGTAGGAGCGTTTGTCTTTACCGGTCCATTTTCAGTGTCGGCGATCCTGCACAACCGCTCCTTTGATCAATTCCATTTCGCCGAACCGGTTGTGAACGAATTAAGTGAGGCCATCAAGCACCACGCGCGAGGTGGTCGCGCCTTGTTTACCGGGTGCGTTATGCACGAAATGAGCGGCGGACACCTCGCACCTCTGGCGCTGTGGTCCGAGACCCCACTCATTGCCTCTAGCTATGCCCACAATATCTGGAAGTACGAGCAGCCGATTCCAAAGAGCTACATGAGTCGAAAAGAAGAAGGAGTACGGGAATTTTTCGACCATATGAACGCCACTCTTATCCTTGCACACGAACAGGAGAATCGACGACTTCTCGCCTCTCAACCGGAACTCTATACGGAGCGGTGGAGGGGTGGTCGGTTCACCCTCTTCGAGCGAACTAATTATGATTCTTCTTATGTGCTCGAGGGAGAGGTCTCTTCTCTCTCTCAGAATCAGAATTCGGTGACAATCACTCCCCAAAGTGATCGCGCCGTCCTTAAATTTCGGTATTTTTCATTTCTGACCACGAGCGATCCATCATGCTCGATCCGTCCCTATCCCGTCGCTCCAGAGCTCGAGCTGATTGAGCTGAACAACTGCCCACGTGGAAGAGAAGTCACAATTCGGAGTATCGCCCCACGTGAGCGCTTGCTAATAGGAAGGCAGGAGAGATGAGCAAACGATTCATCAATTCACTAGGCATATTTTCCTTGGCTGCGGTGAGCTTTGTCGCGCTAGGCGCGTACATGCCGTATTGCGAACTGAGCCTCGGCAACGACCCGCGGTCGTGGTTTCCAGTGGTCAGCACTCACCACAACGCATACCACATGTGGCGCATTGATCACGTCGCTGGACTAATCTCCAAGACGCTCTCTACATGGAGCGCTCACACATTTATTCCGCTCAGTATGGCAATCCTCTGTCTGGGCACCTATCGGGTCGTGCGTTCCGTGTCCCTTTCGCACCCCGTTCTTGCCACTCACTATCTGACTAGCTGGCTTATAAGCATCGGAACGACCTTTATCGTGCTAGCGGTGATCGGTCCGGACGCAATAACCCTGAGCTCGCTCGCATGGCTACCGGTGTTTTCTCTTACGCTCTCTGCGCTCGCAACCGTTTCACGCGTAGGGCTTGCTGTCGGCGCTGCTCCGCTCTGGTTGATTACACTCTTCATCTCTATCGAGGCGAGTATCGCTGCGAACCAGCTAGCACCATTGACTGCAACGGTGGCATGCCTTTTAGGCCTTACGGTATTTCAACCTGAGGAGCGAAGCCCACTTCCTCTGCGACCGTTGTACTTGATCCTCGCCTTGGCGTTCGGGCCCGCTCTCTACTCATCTTTTACAGCCCCTGCTGCTCCCTTCCCGGATTATCCGCAGCTAGCTCATATCGTTCCCGATGATGGGTTGGCCGGAATTGTGCGCCCGCTTGTGGGGCTCGATTATCCGCTTCAGGTAGTCGATAGGGGCGCTGTCCAAGCACTCTATACTCCCCCATCGATAGCATTGGCGGTTTTGGCGGTTTTGGCACTTTGGGCATTTGTAATCGTACGAGGACTAACCACCAAGACTTCACGAACGCTGATCCTTGCTTCTTGTGCTGTGGCGGCTACAGCGGCCCTTGACACCGTACTCCCGGAGCAGTTCGCTGTGATCTCCCCTCTTATGAGTATCTCACGCCTTCTACCGTGGGGCACATCACTTTCCCTCACACCCTTTGCGCTCGGACTTGGCGCATGGTTGCTGTGCATAGGATCCGGCATTTGGTTGCAGTCGTCTTTGCGTATCTTCATATGTATGTTCGTCTCTTTCGGCGCACTTGTGACAGCCCAATCGGCTTGGTGGAATCCTCCCCTCGCAGTGTCAGATGTCGTTCGAATCTCGAGCGATGAATCCCTTCGAACGGTCGCTTTGTCGCCGTCTCTCAAGGTGATCGAAACATATGAGCATTCGACACCGGGCTTTCTCGCGCATCTAGAGGAATTCAAACTACTCGCTACTCAATCGATGCGCAGTATATCGCTCTCTGATGCCTCCTTCGAAACGCACCCCGTAGGGAATGGCCGAACCCTCGAGCGGGTAGTCGATGGCAGCGCTCACACACGGTGGACGAGCAACCGCAACCAACAGCTCGGCGACGAACTCCTGACCCTTCGCTTTTCGAAGCCTACGCCCCTTCGCGGTATAGAGCTCGATCCAGGTGAATACACCACCGACTTTCCTCGCGGGATAACCGTCACAGGCGGCGAGTGCGTTGAAGAAGGGGCCAAGCAGCTTGCAAAACTGCCCTCATGGCAAGGCGCCCTCTTATTTACATCGAACGGCTTTCCGTACTTTAGCGCTCAAAGTGATGTGAAGATCTTGTTCGGAAGGGAAGAGGTGGTCGAGTGCCTCTTTATACGACAGACTGGGTCAGCACCCTTCAGCTGGACCGTTGCAGAGCTTCGTACGGTCCCTTGAGCTCGCGAATGTACCCTTCGTGACAATTATATCCTTAATGGAATGAACTACGCTCACCGACTAGCAGCCTCGTGATCGGAAGCTCTCTGGACGCGAGGCGGGAGTAAGGAGAGGACTCTGTCGAGAACACCATTGATGAAGGTGGGCGCGTCGTCAGAACTGAATCGCTTGCTGATCTCTATTGCCTCGTTAATAGTCACTT
>JBILFA010000096.1:0-13201 GCA_044351795.1 Bdellovibrionota bacterium
GAGGTGAGTCAGATTGCGATCAATACGAAAAGGAGTTTCCCCGATATCTTCGAAGAACAATATCTTGCCGGCCAAAGAGGGAAAGAACGGGGTACCTATCAGTGAGCATAAAACGGCCAAGTTGCCCCCGATGAGCGGCGCAGTGACTTTTCCCTTTCGGATCGGAAAGACTGTCGATCTCGCATCAGGATACCCTGATAGTATTGAGCCTTGAGACGCCGGTGCGCCTGATAACGTTTGAATCAGGCTGTTCCACGTAAATTCGGGACATTCCGACTCAACCAGTGAGCTCGGCATCGGCCCATGAAAAGTTCGCACCTTTGCAAAGATAGCCGCCCCACAGAGAAGCGCTGTAATATCGCTACACCCGACGATGATTTTCGGATTTCGAGCAAGTGCCCCAAAATCGATTCGATCAAGGATCCGCCCTAGGCCGTACCCTCCGCGAATGCAAAAAATCGCCCGGATAGAGCGAGATGAAAAAGCGGCGTTGAGATCTTTGGCACGTTCGGTGTCGGTTCCCGCCAGAAAGCCGTGCCTGTGGCGCGCGTTACGGCCGACCTGGACCTTGTATCCGAGCTTTTCGAAGCGTTCCCATGCCTGGTCTACCACGGCTGGGTCGAGAGGAGGAGAGGAGGGTGCGAGTAGTGCTATCCTATCTCCATACTCGAGTCGTGGTGGTTTGCGAAGAGAGCCAAGTCGACGTGCAGCAACAATCCTCATAGGTAAGGGATTGTGCGTCTAAGCTACTCAGCCGGCAAGGCTCGTTTGCACTCCATGCATCTATTGCTATGAAGAATGGGAGATCTCAGTTGGGAAAACGGGGGTTGTGTTTAGGAGGATGCTAGTGCAACGTGGAAATTACTCGACTTTTGTAAATTCACTGCATCGGAATTCGAGCCCATGAAACATATTTTTTTGTTTGTTCGTATACTCGTCACGTCAACGCTTTTGGTCGGCTGCGCTTTGCGCTCGAAAGCTGCCGATGTTGATGGAGTAGATGCTGCCTCGATTTCAGAGCGTGAGTGGATGGCACTGAGCAAGCCGGGCCCCTCGCATCGATTGCTCGAGCTGTTCGTAGGAACATGGGATGCAAAGATCAGCTTCAGGAGTGGGCCCGGCGCGAAGGCCGAGATATCTCGCGGTATGTCGACCGTCTCCTGGATTCTTGGTGAACGCTTTATCAAGGAGGACTTCGATGGAGAAGCGCTTGGTGAACGATTCCAGGGGATGAGTATCACCGGATACGACAACGCGGCGCGACGCTTTACCAACGTGTGGATCGATTCGTTGAACACTGCACTCGCGACGTCATATGGTAAGTATCTTTCGGAGGAAAATCGCTTTGATTTTGTCGGAGAGGTCTACGATCCTTTGCGTGGAGGGATGAAGAGTACGCGTTCGACGATGCGGGTAGTTTCACGGAACAAGTACGAGTTCGTCATGTACGACAGCTCTCCCAAAGGCATTGAGTACTCAGCGTTGGAGATCGAATACAATCGGCGTTAGCCGAGGATATCTAGAACAGCCCCGATCATCTCGTCCCCAGTCTTGACGATTCGTAGGGAGGCTTGTACCTGCCTTTTATCCGCCTGAAGCGCTACAAGAGGCTCGACCGGATCCTCGGTCGAGTCAGGAAGGAACGAATCGACGACTCGGAAGCTATTTATCTCGGCGCTCTCGAGCCCTCGGCGGATCCCCTGTAGTCCGATGTTCAAGATTGAGTTCATCAGGGTTCCTCGTCATTTTGGGGCAGAAATATGAGACTTGGGCGCTCTTTTTTGTAACTATCTGCCAGCGAGCTGAATTCTCCTCATGTCGAGGAGTTATTGTCGCCCGGTCGTCTAAGTCGTAGCATAGAGCTGTAACTGTACTGGGGGTCGACTCCCAAGGGATTAGTACCTATGCGTGTACGAGCGGTGACCTTAATCTTAGCTTCCGTAATCAAGCTGAATTGGATAGCTGTTGTGAACGCCGCGCCGCCGCCTGAGTCCGTCCAAGCGGGGGAGATTGAGATAGAAGACACCAAGGAAAAACAGCGGAATCCACGTCAGATAGCAGAGGAGCAATTAGGGACCTGGCTTGTGGAGATGCGCCGGTATACCGCCAATGGGGGTGTAGGTGACGTTACTCCCATCGGTGACGAGGGCACCTCATATCTATCGGTGCTCTATCTGTACTGCATCAACAAGTTTGGCCCCTGCCCTTATATACTCGATGCCTTATTGGAAAGTGACGTCCGTGATTCTCGGGCTAAGGGTGAGGCGAGATGCCCAACGATGTCCAAGTTCTGGAAGACCTGGCTCGCTTCTGATTCAGAGAATCGATCAAGATACCTCTTGTCGATCGGTGCAGGCACGGCGATAGCTGACTTCAATGTTCGCGAGAGACCCAGATACCTTCAATGCAAGCCAACAGTTGCCGCGATCCTGGCGGATCCCAATTCGGGCAAAACCCGTTGGGGTGCCGAGGGCACGGTTACTACTGCTGTTACTAAGACCACGAGGCTATTCGAAGAGATCAAAGCTAAGCAGATCGACATCCACAGTTCCGTAGGTTTGTCTAATTGACAACCCCCGGTTCTCCCGAATCGGCTCAGACAACCAATGTTTTGTCTCTAAGGTGTCATAATTTAGACACATCTATCGTAATTTCAGAGCCATAAGCGGCTGAATACAGAAAGTGGAGCCTCTCACTCTTGAGCTTTCATCTTATCGAGGGATGCCAAAAAGGTGTCTCTTTCGGTGGCACAGCGTTTGCAGCCGACCGAACGTATCGACTTACTGACACCCCTCAATGAGGTGTCGGATGTTAGGAGCGGCGATGAGAGAGAAATTGAATCATTCACAGGGTTGGAGACAGGGAGCTCTCACTGTCGAAGATGCCCCCCAGATGGACAAGTCTGTAATTGTCGGCTTGTGTGCGTCGTGTGCACTGGTCTTGATCGGGGTTATGCTCGGGGGCAATGTTCTGACGTTTTTGAGCCCTGGAGGATTTCTTCTTGTTCTGGGTGGCACTTTGGCCTCGACCTTGGTGCAGTTCTCCACAGGCGACATTCACGCCGCTATCGAAGCCGCGCGAGCAAGTATGTTCGTGCGTAACGAATCCACCACAGATCGAATAGCATTTCTCGTGCGTCTGGCGCGTCGGATAAAGGAGGACGGTATCCTCATTCTCGAACAGGAGGCGAACGAAGCTTCCGATCCTTTCCTCCGCCTGGGTCTCGAACTCACTGTCGATGGGCAGAATCCCGAGGATATCCGCCGGATTCTCCAAAACGAGATGCGCGTTTCGAACGAGCGTTCTTGGCGATCGGTACAGGTGTGGGACACGATGGGCAATTTCGCGCCCGCTATGGGACTGATCGGAACGCTGATTGGATTGATCCAGATGTTGGGAGCCCTGCAAGACGCGAGCTCGGTCGGTCCGGCGATGTCTCTAGCGCTTGTTGCGACTCTCTATGGCTCGGTTTCGGCGAACCTCTTCTTCTTTCCTCTAGCGGGTAAGCTTCGGCTACTGTGTCAGGAGCGGGCGAGCATCAAGGAGGTAACGCTCGAGGGACTGTTGAGTATCGCTCATAACGAGAGTCCGATAATGCTCGAACAGAGACTACAGAGCTTCGTAGTTTCGGCTGCGAATCAATAGGGAAACGATGGAAGCAACGGTAGGGACAGATCGGCGTATTTTACGAGCGTTTTACACGCAATACGTCGCCGTGCTGTTGATAGTACTGACCTTTACGATCGGCGCGTTTCAGAGATGCTCTGAAGCCCCCCAAGCGATAGAGCCACAGATGACAAGGCAGCAGATACAGCAACCCTCTCCAATCGGTGCGATTGCGATACTCGGAGCCTTTACAGGGGATGGTTCGGTGATCTCCGAAAACGAGCGTCTTGCGGCGGTCGTGAAGGTTCTTGAAAACCACGACCTGAGGGCCTCGGTAACACTTTCCGTCCCGCGCTTGGATTTCGACGAGCGGGCCTCTTCGTTACGTCGCGCTCTCCGGCGCCTCGAAGCGCTCGAAGACTTCTTCAGTAAGCGTGCGATCCCTCCGGGGGCAGTGCGCTTCATGGCACGGCCTTCCACTGCCGCCACTGACGAGATCAGTGTGCGATTTTATAACGAGAGAGAGGAGTGAGTGATGCAATCCGATACAGGTAACTCACCCATGCAGCATCGATCGAGTCAGACTGGCTCGGTGGTGTGGTACATCAGCTTTGGCGATCTTTTGACACTGCTTCTGTGTTTCTTCCTGGTTTTGACGCCCTGGGACAAGCTGCGCGCAGCAGGAAATGCGAAGGCGAAGCAGGAGGTTGGGTCAGCCTATCCTGCTAGCCGGGAGCTTGGCACCGTGCTTGCTTATTCATCTCCACAGGGGCAGTCCCCGATCTTGGCGGAGCTTCCGATTTATGCGGAGCATGTCAACGGTGAAAGCCTCAGCGGGCTCATTTCCCTCGTGAATGCACTGCAGCAGGAAGTGGCGCCGTATATGAGTGACATTCACTCACTTACGGTGACAGTGTGCGACCCACATGTCGACAGACTGCGGGTCCTGGCGGAGGTCGGTAGGTTAACGCGTGAGTTGGGTGGAGAGCGGACAGAGGTAGGTGTCGAGGTTGCCTCTGATTGTAACCGTATCGAGATCCTCCGGCCCACGACGGGCAAGGTGGTTGGTGTCATCAGTATGCGAGGAGTTTAACGGCGTTCATGGCAGAGGAAGAGTCAAAACAAGCAGAGACAGGCGGCGCTGAAGTCACCGCTCAGGCTCCTGCGGGCAAGAGGAAAAAGATCCTCTTCCTGATCATAGGACTCCTTGTGCTCCTCGTGGCGGGGGGAGTGCCGGCAGCGTATTTCATGTTTCGTAAGCCCGCCGCGAAGATCGATGAGCTTGCTTCGGACATAGCGGAAAAAGAGGACGAAGAGGAGGATCAAGGGAAGCGCGTGGGCTCCGGTGAATCACTCGACTTTGAAGAGGGCGAAGAAGCGATCGGAGCAATCGTGCCGTTTGATACCTTTTTGGTGAATTTGAATGGCGGCAAGTATGTTCGAGTTCAGGTTCAAGTCGAGTTCGACAGTATGGATGTACCGAGTCGTTTCTACACTCGTATGGTGCCCATCCGCGATGCAATCATCTCCCTCCTGACGCAGCAGACCGCGGAGTCCTTAGAGGACAGTAAGGGAAAGGACAAACTCAAGATAGCTATTCGTAATCTGATGAATGATGTCCTACGAAAGGAAGAAGTTCGTAAGGTTTACTTTACACAATTTGTGATTCAGTAGGAGTGTCATGAACCAGGTTTTGACGCAGGAAGAAATCAACTCGCTTCTCAGAGGTCTCTCCGATGGAGATATCGAAGAAGATAGTATTGAATCCGTCCAAGCGCAGAACATAAAAAAATTCGACCTCGCCAACCAAGAGCGAATTATCCGCGGTCGAATGCCGACGATGGAGTTGATCCATGATCGCTTTGCTCGTCAGTTTAGAACGCATCTTGCGAAGTTTCTCGGTCGCACCTGTTTCGCCAACGTCGGCGGAATTGAGATGGTCAAGTTCGGACTCTTCATGAAGAAGCTTCCGCTCCCTTCGTCTTTGCACATCATCCGTATGCCTCCCTTGACCGGATATGCACTAATGGTAGCTTCCGCGCCTCTCGTCTTCGGCGTCATTGACGGACTGTTCGGCGGTAGCGGACAGGGACGTGTGAAGATCGAGGGCCGTGAATATACCCCTATCGAGAATCGATTGATCGGCAAAGTCGTGATGATGGCGCTCGACGTTCTAAAAGACGCGTGGACTCCGATCCATCCGGTTGATTTCGTGTACGTTCGCTCCGAGTTCAACCCGCTCGCGATAGCGATAGTTCCGCCTACTGATGTCGTTATCATAGTCACGATCGAGGTCGAGCTGGAGCAAGAGAGCACGACGCTGACCATCTGTATGCCGTACTCCACCTTAGAACCCCTGCGGGGAAAACTAGCGACCGGTTTTCAAAGCACTCGCCTCGAAGTCGATAGCGGGGTCATGCATCGTATGGAAACAAACGTCAAGCAGAGTATCTGTTCGGTCGGTGTTCAGCTAGCTCGAGGGACCATCAAGGCGAAAGATTTCCTGGCATTGGATGTTGGAGATGTAATTACCCTCGACACGAATCCCAACGACGAGGCTCGCGTTGTGGTGGAGGGCGCCCCGAAGTTTTACGGTTATGTCGGAAGTTGTCGCGGTAACAGGGCAGTTCGAATTACCAGAGATATACCTAAAAATGATCTGATAAATATTCGAAACAAAGAGGAGCTGGTTCGCAATGGCGGATAACGATATTCAAGAAGGATTGGAGGGAGTTGCTGACGCTGCCGGAGGGGTAGCGGCCGCGGCCTCGGCGGTGAAGAGGAAAGGCGGCGGGCACACTCTCGACTTTATTCTAGATGTGACGTTGCAAGTGACGGTAGAGGTCGGTCGCGCACGTATGACCATCCAGGATCTCCTGCAACTTGGTCAGGGCTCGGTAGTCGAACTCGAAAAGCTTGCCGGTGAGCCGCTCGATATCTACATCAACGGTAAGCCGGTGGCGCGTGGAGAGGCGGTAATCGTAAATGAAAAGTTCGGTGTTCGCCTCACTGACATCATCTCTCCGGAAGACCGTGTAGAAGGCTTGAGCTAAGAGGGTAGTATGAAGTGCGTTGTTAGTCGTAAGAGCAGTAGGATTCTTTATCTCGGTTTGGTGCTCAGCGTATGCTGTGGTTACGTAACGGAGAGTATGGCTGAAGCCGGTAGTGTCGGCATCGCTACCAGTGAGCCGTTTGATATGACCGGCTCGATGATTCGCATGCTGGGCGGTTTTCTGTTCTGCCTCGGGTTATTTGGAGCCGGAATTCACTTCTATAAACGGTACTTCATGCAGTCTGGCGGTAAAATCGAACGTCGCTTGAAGATACTAGAGAGATTGCCGATTTCGACCAAGAATGCCCTGCTCTTGGTCGAGCTCGACGGCCGTGAGCTGCTCCTGGCTACCGGACCTGATAGTCCAAAGCTGTTGGCCGCCCACTCCAAGCGGGAGCTCTCCTTCGACGATACATTGCTGGATGCTGCAGCAATCGGAGATGAATTCAATGCGTAGTGCCTGTATTCCACGTGCGTTAAGCTCAGGACGTGCGCTCTCCAACCTCGCCGGGTTGGTTTCGTGTGTTGTTTGTTTGTTGCTTCCGGGATTTGAGTCACACGCCCAACAGACGACTCTTCCGGATCTCTCTATATCGGTCGGTGGAAGCGAACTCGCCGGGAACGGGTCAGTCACAAGTAGTATCAAGATACTTTTGCTTCTCACGCTATTGTCCTTCGCTCCCGCGATGATCCTGTGCATGACCTGCTTCACTCGAATAGCAGTAGTGCTAGGTATGACGAGAACAGCACTCGGCACGGCCTCTCTTCCGCCGAACACGGTGATTACGGGCTTGGCGCTCTTTCTCACTTTCGCCATCATGGGGCCTATATTCGAGAAAAGTTATCAGGATGGACTCCGACCGTACATGGAGGGACAGATGGGCCAAGAGGAGGCCATGAAGAAGTCAATCGCGCCTCTCAAAGATTTTTTGGTGCGCCATGCCCGGGAGAAAGATCTGGCGCTATTCCTCCAAATTACTCGATCTGAGACTCCGAGCGATCCCGCGAACGTCCCGTTTTTTGTCGCGGTTCCGGCATTTGTCCTCAGTGAGCTGAATACCGCATTTCAGATCGGGTTTTTAATTGCGTTGCCGTTCCTTGTTCTCGATATGGTTGTTTCATCAGTGCTGACCTCGATGAGTATGATCACCCTTCCGCCGGTAGTGATCTCATTGCCGTTGAAGTTGATGCTCTTTGTGATTGTAGACGGATGGCATCTCATCATCAGTTCGCTCGTCAAGACGTACCGTGTGTAAAGAGGAGATACTATGAATATCGACGATTTCTTGAGACTGGGTCATATAGCGATCGAAACTGCCGTTTATACGTGTGCGCCGATCCTGGTTTTCGGCCTGGTCGCAGGCCTTGCTGTGAGTGTCTTTCAAGCAGCAACACAGATTAACGATCCTGCGCTGGCGTTTATTCCGAAGATGGGAGCAGCGATCATGGGCATGGTAGTCTTCGGCCACTTCATGATGACCCGGATCGCCGGTTTTACCGTGTATGTCATCAGCCAGATCGCAAATCTGCACCCGCACTAATCACTGTCTCGGTGGTACATCGTGGACCTGGATAACATCTTCGTACTTCCATCCCTGCTTCTCAGTCGTCTCGATGTGGCGTGGACGATGCTCTTGCTCATGGCTCGCTTTGGCGCCTTTTTCAGCCTGGTACCGGGGCTGGGTGGAGGTGTTATGGGACTCATGATTCGGTATCCAGGCATAGTGGCGATAAGTCTCGTGTCGATTGACTTGCGTAATCCTACCCCCGTTCCGAGCGACGCTGTCATGATGGCTGCTCAGGTCGCCGGTGAAGTATTCCTGGGAACCCTGGTCGCTCTTATTCCCCTCATGATAGTAAGCGGTGCCCAAGTGGCCGGAGGATTGGCGAGCGGCGCGATGGGACTGAATGGAGCGCAACTCATGGATCCGACGACGCAGGCTCAAATGCCCGATTTGTCGCGAATCTACAGCGATCTCTCGATCGTGATATTCCTGCTCATAGGAGGACATCATGTGGCAATCGCCCAGTTGGCAGGACTTGATTCCTCTCTGGCACCGGGAAGCTTTGTCCTCAGCGGCTCAGGGATGGGAGTTCTGATCGACCAAAGTGCCGGGATTTTTCAAAGTGGATGTCTTCTTGCCGCTCCAGTGATAGCAGCTCTGTTGCTGACGAATTTCGTGATGGGGGTGATTTCAAAAGCGATACCGACGGTAAACATATTTATCGTCAGCTTTCCGGTTACCGTATCGATCGGGATGATCCTCTCGATTTTGTCGCTTCCCGAGATGTCGGTATACATGACCAAGCAATTCCTGGATCTCGAGAGGATCTTCAGGCTCGCTACGATGCGCTGATAACCGCCTCGGGTGGACGACGATTTTCTGACACACTTTTACCGTAAGTTCCTGATCCTTCGATTGGAAATCCGGCATGGACCTTGCTGAATTAGAAACGATCCGGTGCGAGAGTCAAAGTATCGACCCTGGCCCGACATCGTATTGTGTAATCCGAATTGAAGATCCATGGCCGACTCAGAGAGCTTACCCGAACAACGTACTGAGATGCCGACTGGCCGTCGGATGCAGGAGTTGCGCAAAGAGGGGGCGATATTTCATTCCTCGGACGTCGAGCAAGTGCTGGTTTTCATCACGGGCTTCTTGGTGCTCTCGGCCAGCTGGAATGCTCTCTATAGTGATCTGAAGTTCGTAATGTCGCGATCTTTTAGCATGGTCGGCGAAAACAAGGCCCTCGATGTAATCGAGCTTAGAAACGGCTTCATCGCTCTCGTCAGGCTACTTGCTCCTGACATTTTCATTATTACGGTCACTATTGCGAGCGTCGCTGCGCTCTCTGTTATGCTCCAAACGAGGTGGAATCGGCGAGCGCAGTGGTTCCGTTTGAGATGGGATTTTCTCAATCCCGTAGGCGGTCTGAAGCGCATCGTATCGATTGGGGGGCTCGTTAACGTGATGAAGGCGGTCACCAAATTGGCGCTCGTTTTGCCGGTTGCCTACTATGCCTTACAGAGCTTCGTGCCCCAGATGGTGCGATTGGTTCATATGTCGATTCCGGATATCTTCTCCATCACAGGCCTCGCGCTACGCAGCGTATTCTGGAAGATGATGTACATCTTCATCGCCTTGGCGATCTTCGATGTGGTATGGGGCAAATTTCAATGGCTCAAGCGCAACAAAATGACCAAACAGGAGGTGAAGGACGAGCAGAAGGCTACAGAGGGAGACGAGTCTATGCGCCGGAAGATCATATCGAAAGGTATGGCGCGTCTCGCGCAGAAGCTGAAAAAGAGTGTCCCAACTGCAGATGTTGTCGTAACTAACCCGACCCACTACGCCATCGCGCTCAAATACGATCGCAATCGGTACGCCGCGCCGATCGTAGTTGCCAAGGGTACCGACTTTATTGCGCAACGAATCCGCGAGATCGCAAAAGAGAGTGGAGTGCCGGTTCTTGAACGAAAGGCGCTGGCCCGAGCCTTGTATGCTTCTACAGAGGTAGGGAGTGAAGTCCCTCGAGATCTCTTCAAAGCCGTCGCTGAGGTTTTGGCATACGTGTACCGATTGAAGAACCCCCATGCACACTTGGGAGCCAATAGGTAAAGGAACCCATGACAACCGCCGCAACGACCACGACCGACGCATCAAAATTCAATCACCTTCTCATTCCCGTAGCATTGGTGGCGATTCTGGCGATCTTGATCTTCCCGATGCCGACGGTACTACTCGACATATGTATCGCTCTTAACATCACCGTTTCCCTGATCATCCTCTTCACCTCGCTCTACATTGATCGACCTCTTATGTTTTCCTCGTTTCCAGCGATGCTGCTCGTGACGACGCTTTTCCGACTTGCGATGAACGTCGCCTCAACTCGTTTGATCTTGCTCAATGGCGGGAGCGGAATGGATGCAGCAGGACATGTGATTCAAGCGTTCGGCCAGTTTGTAGTAGGCGGTAACTACGTAATTGGAGTCGTGATGTTCATCTGTATTAACCTTGTCAACTTGAAGGTGTTGACGAAAGGCTCCTCACGTATTGCCGAGGTTGCAGCTCGATTTACCTTGGACGCGATGCCTGGTAAGCAGATGGCGATTGACTCGGATCTCAATATCGGGCTGATCACTGACAAGGAAGCTCGTCAGCGGCGAAAAGAGCTCTCTATGGAATCCGAGTTTTACGGAGCCATGGATGGTGCCGCCAAGTTCGTGGCGGGAGATGCCGTTGCAGCGATGTTTCTGGTCGGTATAAACATCGTCGGCGGACTGTTTATCGGTATTTTCCAACATGGAATGGACTGGAAAGATGCTGCCCAGACGTACACGATCCTAACGATCGGTGAAGGGCTGGTCGCGCAGTTGCCCTCCATAATCATCTCCTCAGCCTCGGGTTTGATCGTCGCACGCGCTACATCCGGAGATGATCTGGGGAGTGAAGTGCTGTCTCAGCTCGGTCAAAGTGCTCGACCGCTCTTCCTCACCTCGGGCGTTGCATGTGCCATGGCGGTTCTTCCGGGACTACCGTTCGTACCCTTCATGCTATTGGGCCTCGGAGCCGGTGCTCTCGGTATTACGAAGAGACGGACGGCAAAGGCGCTCAAGGAAAAGAAGACTACTGAGGATTTCAGCAAGCTTCCCGAGACTACGGGGCCGAAGCCGGGCAGTACGGAGGAGGTTACCGGGCTGTTGGCAGTCGATACTCTCGAGCTCGAAGTGGGCTATGAGTTGGTTCAGATCGTCGAAACTGGAGACCTTGTGGAGCGCATCCGTTCGATCCGTCGCCAGTTCGCCTTGGACTACGGCTTCATCGTTCCAGCTATTCACATTCGCGACAACGTGCGTATCAAGTCGAATGAGTATCGCTTCATCCTCAAAGGAACGATGATCGGCTCAGGAACACTAAAGCCGCACCACCTCTTGGCTATGGACCCAGGCAATGTGGGGTCTCCTGTAAATGGAACTCCGACCAAGGAGCCCGCGTTCGGATTGGATGCTCTCTGGATATCGGAGACCGACAAGGAGCGAGCTCAGTTCGCCGGATACACAGTGGTCGATCTCTCGACAGTCATAACAACCCACATTACGGAGCTCGTTCGTAGCCATATGCACGAGCTTCTGGGGCGCCAGGAAGTGCAACATCTGATCGATAATATGGCCAAGCAGGCTCCGAAGGTCGTCGAGGAGCTCATTCCAGCCGTCATGACGGTCGGAGCAGTACAACAGGTACTCGTACACCTGCTTCGTGAGCAGGTAAGCGTTCGCGATATCAGGTCAATTTTGGAAACCCTCGCGGATTGGGCCCCAAACGTCAAAAGTCCCGAGAAATTGGCTGAGTTTGTTCGTCGCAAGTTCTCGCGGGCCATTACGGCCAAGTATGTAACGCCCGACGGTGTACTGCCCCTCGTGAGCCTCAATCCATCGCTAGAGCGAACTATGACGGAAGCTCTGCAGCAGACGGATGAAGGGTCTGTTCTCGCTCTTGAACCTGGCGTTGCGCAGGTGATCATCAACAAGCTTGCTCGCTCAGCGGAACGTTTTGGCGAGATCGGGCAGTCACCGGTGCTTCTGGTACCAGGGCATATTAGGCCCGCAGTATTTAGTTTTGTTGATCGGTTCGCACCCGGATATGCGGTGATAAGTCACTATGAGATCGCGCCCAATACCAAGGTTCAGTCCTTGGGTGTGGTGGGGCTCAACGATTAGTCGAGAGGTATAGATGAAGACCAAAACGTTCAAGGGTGAATCCGTACATGCTCTGATGAGACAAGTTCGCACGGAGCTCGGAGACAATGTGGTTCTTCTCAATACCACGGAGCGTGGTGTGCAAGATGTGGAGATAGAGATTGCGGTGTTGGATGAATCCACAGGACAACCTGATTACGACGCTCCGCCGGAGCCGTCTTTGTCAAGCCTCGCGGATCTCTACCGAGAAAGCGATGCCCAAACCGCATTGGCGATGAACGGACTAAGCGCGGATATCCGCGCATTATGTGCGCCCTATCTGAAGCAGGGACAGGCGAACTCCGAAGAGCTGGCAAAAGCACTTTCTCAGGTTATAAGCTTCGACGGGTCCTTGCCGTTTGCTTCCCGTGCTGTTGCGCTGGTTGGGCCGACGGGTGTCGGCAAGACGACCACAATTGCCAAATTGAGCGCGCGCCTCCAAGTCGCGTTGGGCGTTCGAGTGGGGCTGGTTGCAGCCGATTCGTACCGCGTAGGGGCAGAGTTTCATCTCGGTGCCTTTGCACAATTACTGGGAGTGCCGCTTGCCTGCCTCGATGCCTCTCTTCCTGTGCATGATCAAATTCCCGAAGCGATCTCACGTTTAGAGGATTGCGACCTGATATTTATCGATACGCCGGGGGTCGCTGCGCGCGATACCGAACGGTTCGATTATTTGATGCAGCTGCTCTCTTCATGCGAGGGGAGCGAGAAGTTGCTCACTATGTCGGCACCCTCTAATGAATACGATCTCGGTAGCTGTGCCCGGGCGTACTCCCGTTTAGGGTGTTCACGAGCCATTGTCACCA
>JBILFA010000097.1:0-13155 GCA_044351795.1 Bdellovibrionota bacterium
CGGTGCAGCCGAGACAGCGCTCTCAGAGCTCTCCTCGATCTCCACCTTGGTTGGAGCAACATCACAGGATGGGAAGCACCCGAGGATCTTGATGAATCGAATGATCCGCGTCAGCTCGTCGAGCGCACTCTTGACCTTCGGAGATTCGAGGTTGCCGATGAATTCGACGTAGAACATCTCCTCCCACGAGTTACCGGGGATGGGGCGGCTCTCGAGCTTGGTAAGGTTTATCCCGTTGTTCTTGAACACCAAGAGGGCATCTACCAAGGCACCCGCTTGATTGAGTGTGTTCATGACAATCGCTGTCTTCGCAGGGATGCGGCTGTCGACCTTAACGGGCTGCTTGGCAACTATAAGGTACCGGGTGGCGTTCTCATCCTGATTGGCGATCCCCGCTTGAAGAACGGAGAGCCCGAACATCTCCGCGGCCTCGCGGCTTGCGATCGCTGCATGCAAGCGATTCCCCGTCTCGCGTACGCGTTTGACGGCGAGGGCGGAGTCGTTGGTGTACTCCACACGACACTCGGGGAGCTTGCCTAGGAACTGACTACACTCAGCGACCGCTAAAGGGCTGCAGTAGATCCGTTCGAGGTGAGATACCGGTACGTTCTCGGCTCCGATCAGGCAGTGGCTGACCTCGAACTTCTCCTCTCCTACGATAGAGACACGGGAGTTGAGAAGGAGATCGTACACTTCGTTTATGGCACCCGAGGTGGTGTTCTCGATCGGAAGGATTGCGTAATCACATGTCCCGCCTTCGACTGCTCGCACCGCGTCGAGAAAGCTGGCGCACCCCACGAAGGAGGTCGATTCGGTGCTGCCGTTCGAGCCGGCGAAGTACGAGCGTCCT
Source organism: Bdellovibrionota bacterium (assembly GCA_044351795.1). GTDB lineage: Bacteria > Bdellovibrionota_C > UBA2361 > UBA2361 > OMII01 > OMII01. The sequence goes on from JBILFA010000097.1 coordinate 851, forward strand.
ACCAAATGAGAGTAGGAGCCATCGATACCCTGAAACGCTACTTTGGTGTTCTTGCTGTACCAAGTGGCGCCGTTTAGTTTGCGTTGCAGGACATCTTGTTGCACGCGAACCGATTCAGCCACCACTTGGTGGAAGACATTGGTTACGTACTGAGGTTCGAGACCAAGAGTCTTGCCCTCTGCAATTCGCTCCTTGAGGAGTTTGAGCTCGCGTGTTTCGTCCCGCAGCGGCGCGCTTTCGGCATCCTTGACTTGGATGGCCTGTTCGGAAAGTGAGCGCCGAGAAGCGAGAAGGTTAAGAAGCTCTCGGTCGACGCGATCGATCTCGGCTCGCACATCGGAGAGTGGTCGGTCTGTTTGTTTGGTTGGTGAATCAATAGTCATAGTATTTTTTGTCGCTTCTCACGTTACGGTTAATCAGTCGATGTGGGTCAAGAATGAGCTGTACTGCGGATTTCGGCCGAGCACCTTTACATCCTCTCTCAACACGAATTTTTCGTTCATCCGGATGTATTTTGTGGTGCCCATCAGCTAATCCTATCAGCAACGGCCTGAGCCATTTCCCGTGCCGAAACTTGGGTACCCAGTCCTGCATAGATGTCTGCAGTGCGTAATCCATCATCGAGCGCAGCTGTTACAGCTCGCTCGATCGCATCCGCTTCGGCAGTCCAACCGAAAGAGAAGCGGAACATCATCGATGCCGAGAGTATCTGCGCAATCGGGTTTGCGATTCCCGTTCCTGCTATATCGGGCGCGGATCCCCCTGATGGCTCATACAGACCGAATCCGTCGGCGTTCAGGCTGGCCGAGGGGGTCAATCCCAGCGAGCCGGGAAGGGCGGCGGCAAGGTCAGAGAGGATGTCTCCGAAGAGGTTTGAAGTAACGATAACGTCGAACTGCCCAGGATTCTTGACGAGCTGCAAAGCGCAGTTGTCAACGAGCATGTCCTCGAGAGCAACGTCGGAGAACTGAGAGTGAACCTCGTGTACGACCTCTCGCCACAGCTTAGACGTGTGCATGACGTTTGCTTTGTCCACTGAGGTGACACGTCCTCGGCGTTTGCGCGCAGTTTCGAAAGCCACCCGTGCTACCAGAGCAATCTGGTCGTCGGTGTATTCGCCGACATCCTTGGCGTAGCGCTTGCCTCCCTCGCTCCACATCGAATGTTCACCGAAGTACACATCCCCCTGGAGTTCGCGGATGATGAGGAGATCGACCCCCTGCGCCGTAATCTCGTCGCGTAGTGGGCAGCTTCCTTTCAATTGCGTGTACACCTTCGCCGGGCGGAAATTCGCAGCGAGTCCAAAGGTTTTGCGAAGGGCCAAAATGGAGTTCGTTTCACACCCCTTCCACTTTGGGAGGTGAGCCTCCACGATAGGGCCACCGACCGATCCAAACAGGATGGCATCCGCCGCTCTGCACACCTCTATTGTCTGCTCGGGGAGGTGAATGCCGTACTCTTCGAAGGCAGCACCACCAACGAGTGCGTCGGTGGTCGCTACCTCTCTTCCGTATACCTCGCACACCTTGCGCACAACGGAGAGCGCTTCGCGCATCACTTCGGGGCCGACGCCATCGCCCGCTAATACTGCGATCGATTTTTTGTTCATATCTTTAACGGTTGGGTGTTCCTACGCTGAAGAACCAGTTGTTTTTCTGTTTCGCTTTCGTCTCTTCGATCTGATGGAGGCGCGTTCGCAGGTACTCCATGTCGTCTAGGCCGTTGAGCAAGCAGTGCTTCGAAAACGGATCGTAACTGAAACTCCAGCTTATACCGCTCGAGTCGCTAACGGACTGCTGATCGAGGTCAACGAAGAGCATAAGATCTCCTCCGGCTGCCTGCGCCAGCAGCGAATCAACTATGGGTGCCTCGAGGGTAACGAGCAAGAGGCCGTTCTTCCCGCTGTTAGAGGTAAAGATGTCGGCAAACGATTTGGCGATGACTACCCGTATTCCAGCCCCGAGGAGCGCCCATACGGCGTGTTCTCGTGAGGAGCCACATCCGAAGTTGCTGTCTGCCACAAGAATCCGCGCGCTCTGGAAACGCTCTTGGTTGAGAAAAAACTGCGGATCGGCTGCTTTGAGGCGCATGAAGAGGTTCGCGCCGAATCCCTCACGCGTGATACTGGTGAGGAACTGTGCCGGAATGATCATGTCGGTATCGACATCTTTGATGGAAAGCGGCGCAGCTATCGAGGTGATGGTGGTGAATGCTTGCATATGCATGCTCCTATGCGTTGACTGAGGTGATGTGGCCTGCGATGGCGCTTGCGGCGACCGTAGCAGGAGAGGCCAAGTGGGTGATACTTCCTTCGCCCTGACGACCGATGAAGTTTCTGTTCGACGTGCTGATACAGCGCTCACCGGCGGGTACCTTGTCATCGTTCATTCCAAGACACATCGAGCATCCCGGCATGCGGAAGTGAGCACCGGCCGATTCGAAGATCTCTTTCAGCCCCTCCTGCTCTGCTAGGGCAGATACCGCTTCTGAACCGGGGACCACGTAGAGCGTGACGCTTGGATGTACCTTGTTGTGTTTCAAGACCGACGCTGCGATGCGCAGATCTTCGATACGTCCGTTGGTGCACGAACCGATAAAGGCCCACTGAACCTTGGTGCCTCTAATCGGTGCGCCTTCGGAAAGTTGAGTGTATTTGAGTGCCTGATCGGCCACTTTGCGGTGAGTTGCGGGGAGATTGTCTATGCATGGTACCGTGCCATCCACAGGGATCGCCTGCTCAGGGTTTGTTCCCCACGTCACCATCGGCGAAAGTGCCTCGACATTGATCGAGATTTCGCGATCGTAGGAAGCTCCCTCGTCGGTAGCAAACGAGCGCCACAGATGTTCTGCCCGATCCCACTCGGAATCCTTTGGAGCATAGGGGCGGCCCTTGATGTACGAAATGGTCGTGTCGTCGGGGGACACAAGACCTGCACGAGCACCGCACTCGATGCTCATGTTACACACTGTCATGCGCTCTTCCATCGACATTTGCCGTATCGCGCTGCCGCAGTACTCGATCACATGACCGTTTCCACCCGAGATACCGATATCGGCTATGAGCTTGAGGATTGCATCCTTCGCAAATACTCCCGAGCGAAAGGTCCCGTCGAACGAGACCTTCATCGTCTTCGGCTTGCGTTGAAGTATTGAGCCGGTCGCCATGACGTGTCCGACCTCGCTCGTTCCGATTCCGAACGCCAAGGCTCCGAACGCACCGTGAGTAGAGGTGTGTGAATCACCACAAACAATCGTCATGCCCGGCTGAGTGAGCCCAAGTTCAGGGCCGATAACATGCACGATTCCTTGGTGGCCCGAACCGTAATCGTAGAGCTGTATGCCGAACTCCCCGCACATCCTTCGTAGCGCCTCTACCTGTGCACGGGCAGAGTCGTCGAATATTTCAAAACGATTGATGCGAGTGGGGATGCTGTGGTCAAGGGTTGCAGCGATGCGGGTGCGATCGAAGAGTGGTATGCCGCGCTCTTTGAGCAGCGTGAACGCTTGGATCGATGTGACCTCGTGAATGAGCATGAAGTCGATCGTCAATATATCCGGGGCGCCCGTGTGGGGTTCTGCGGAAATAACGTGTGAATCCCAGATCTTTTCGATAATAGTGCGTTTCATAATAGTGTGCGACCTAGCTATTTCCGCTACAGCTGTTGCCCTTTCTGTCTTCAAAGCTGTAGTTCAAAGACGTTTGTCACAGCAGCAAAAAAAAAAGGCCCTGCGGTGAAGCAGAGCCTAAATTCAGCGCAAGCTGGAGACTCTGCCTCACAAAGGCCTTAGCACGAGTCCAAAAAGGTAAGAGAGTCTGCTGAGCTGCATAATCAAACTTCCTGATCCGATAACAATACGTTCGAATCGGGTCTAAGGCAAGAGCTAACCCTTGGGGGCTCGCTCTTGCGCGGGGAACACCTCAATGAACGGCATTCATGAAGTTTTAGGTAGGACTACCCGTTCGTCCTATGGGATTTACCCTGTAACAGGTGCTGCCGTTTATCTTTAGGTAGAGCTTCCCGTCTCGTCCACGGGCGCGTGCGTTTCTGTTGAGAGCTGAATTGGAACAGGCGGGTGCTCCACCTGCTGCACAGTACGCTCGGGCCTTACCGGTCACGTTCCATCGTCCATAATACCCGAGTCGAGCCGCTTCCGTACCATCGGAGTAATAAAGAGGTGCTGGAAACTTCGGGCAGACACGGTTGCATACGAGGGTAGGGCCGGAGGAGCGGGCGTCGCCTTTGGAAATGTGGTGCGAGATCTCCGATTTGTACAAAAATTCTTTGCCAGTCACTGGCTTGACCGTTGGGCATACCCCCGCCAATCCCCCACCCTGGGCTCGAGGGGCTCCCCGAGCCATCTTTCTCAATGACCGACTACTCATGCCCTCTTGAGCTGAGGCGTCGACCGTTACCAGAGCGCATATCATTATCATTGAGGCGACCAAACTCTTTCTTTTGAGAACCATCATTTTCTCCTTCGCTTACCAAAGCCACTTACTTCAACCTTAACTGTAACTGTCTGCCATTCACCTCGATTGCTCAAAACGCCGAGTTTCGCGAGATCAATGCCGCATTCATCGATTGATGATAGCTTTCACTGGAGACTTTTCCGCAATACACCAAGAGTGAGGAAGAGAGCTTTGTCGGATATTCTCATCTGCGCCTTCAATCGTCGGCTCAGGTGTATTTAATCGAAAGCTGGGCACTCTTGGGCCTCAAGCTGCATCTTAAGGCAGCTGTTGTACTTGATGAGATGCGGGCTTTGCCGCGCCATGCCGGCTTAGTAAGTCGGGTTATATGCGTAGGGGACTCTTCGAGTTAAGCAATAGGACCGTTTCTCGGGTTAAAACGACTAGGCGTCCACTAGAACACTACCTTCTCAGAACCTATTTATGTTTCAATGGGTTAGATGTTTTCGGTCCGGTACAAGGGGAGGGGAGTAGCACCTTGATCTATATCAGGTTTCGGCTGGAAGGGGACAAATCTGGTGGTGGTTTACCCAGACAGACTGTGCTAGAAACCAGGGGCGCCTGCTTGAGTTTAACCATTAAATGAGCAGGTTAATCTAATGGAGGATGTAATGAGGATTCAGACCCTTAAGGGAAAAACTCTCGTGGCAGTGGTCGCGAGCCTCGTGTCGAGCAGCGTGAGCTTCGCCGACGGCAAGGCAACCGATTTCTACTATCAACAGAACCAGAAAAGGTTCGTAACTCAGGCACAAGATGCCCGCATGTTCGGTATGGCCGGAAGTTCGGCTCTCACCACCGCTAACAGCTATTCCACGGTAAACAACCCCGGCGGACTCGGCATGATGAAGTACGGCGATCTTGCTGCTACCTACGGGTACAACGAGGTATCTGGTAACCAGCTCAACGGTGCGAGTGTGAAAGACAAAGAGCACTCTGGTGCGCTGTTCGGAGCTACTCCGCTCGGCCCTGTGAAGGATGCTCTTCCGGACTATGGTAACCTCGGTCTCGGCTGGGTAGGTCGCTACAATAGCTGGACTAACGATCCAACGAATACGGACCCAGAGACCTATCAGGTCGCTGCCGGATACGGTATGGCTCTCGATGAGGATACCGGTCTGGGTTACTCGCTTACCTATCAGAATGACGAGGTAGGTGGTGATAACTACAGTTACAATTCGACCAACAGCTTCCTCCATAACGTCGGTATCATGAATCGCGTTGATTCTGACCTCGTTATTGGTTCGTCGCTCACGATCGGACACGGATCGCACGGACTCCGCACTGATGGCAGCATCGGTAATCAGACCGTAGACCAACTCTCGGCTGGTATCGGCGGTGGTGCTACCTACAGCCTTGACGAGGCTACCTCGCTCAGCGGTGGAATCGACTACACCCATTACCGTAACAGCGGTGATGATGTAGCCGTTAGCCCGGAGATTCCATGGGGCGGGGATTCGCGTTCTAACACCATGAACGTTCGGGTGGGTCTAGAGCACCAGCTCATGGACTGGCTCGCTGTTCGTGGAGGTTATCGCTACGGCTCTAACTTCGCATGGCACTATGATCGTGCTGCTCTTGAGCCGATCGATGGTTCTGCGAAGTACAACGCATTGACCTTGGGAGCAGGTCTCGCGTATGCGTTCGAGGATGATTCCTTCATCCGGGCTATTCGTCTCGACTACGGTGTAGAGTATCGCACCTTGGGCAACGACGATTGGCAGCACGTTGTTACGCTTTCATCGCCGTTTGATCTCTGCCGTTTCTAGTAATCGGTGGGTCACGTAGGTGATTCGGGAAGGGGGGCTCTCACGAGCTCCCCTTTTTTATGTGCCCCGTACCTAGAACGCTGAATGGAGTTCGTCAACTCGCTAACAGCTTACTAGGGGTTGATGGTGACGGTGTTAGGTCGCAGGCGAGTTCGTAGCAGGAATTCCTATTCCTTCTTCTCCTCCTCCTCCTAATCCTTATCATCATCCTGCACTTGCACCGGCTTCCTCCCCATCATCATCAAGGAACTTTGGTATCGTTGATTGTCGTTTGCTTCCGAAGACTGAAGCTTGCCAAAGCAAAACTCAAAATAAATCGTCAATAGCCTCCCTACCGTATCCTCGCTGAAATAGTCGGATGAGAATAAGGAAACCGGTGCAAGTGCAAGATGATGAGAAGGATTAGGAGGAGGAGAAGGAGAAATAGGGGTGCCTGCTACGAACTCGCTTGCGACATAACAACAGTGCGCACGCGGTCTCAGACGCTGACGCGCCGAGACCGCCTGGCAAGACCGTTACTCGAGCTCTCCCCCGAGGTCGCCGACCTCTTGCGTGTTCTCTGCAGAGGCTGGAACCGGGAGATCAAAGCTCCCTGTAAATGAAGGGTTGGCGCGTTCCTGGATACCGTTCACGTAAGCCGCAGCAACGCCGGGATCCAACTTTCCGCTTTGCCCTGCTTGGATAACGGCCTGAGCTAGTGCCTCATCTGTCACCCCAAAGCGCTTCATAAACGCGTTTACGTTCTGCCGCACATCATCAAGCGTTTTCGCGTTGCTCATTGCAGCATTAGCGAAGTACCCGACGAAGTCGGTCTTTAGTTTCGGGTTACCCTGCGCAATAAACTCGATTAGCGGATTGACCCATGAGATGGCGTACTTCGCTAAGGGATTAGAGAGGTCGATTTCGTATGGTCTACGCCCACCGAACTCAGCCCGGGGACCCCCGTCTAAGCCCATATTGTACATGGATCCATCGGCGAGTTGGAGTTGATATTTGGAATCGAGCACCCCGTTTTGAACGAGGAATGAGCGCATCTCATCTCGTACCTTCTGGTCCTTATGCTTTCCCGATGTGATAGCCCCGATAAGGCCTCCGGCCAGTGTTCCTAGAGCCGCACCGATCGCAGTCCCTAATCCTGGGCCGCCAATCATGGTACCGAGCGTGGCGCCGATCGCCATCCCGCTCGATGCGCCACGAGTCGGAGTTGAGGCTCCCCAGTTTGCGATGAGGTCGATCGCTCCCATTACTCCTCCTACCATGGTAGCTGTTCCCGCAGCGGTTCCCGCTGCGCTACCCGGCATGCTACCGCTTTTTGCGACCGTAGCTGCGGCAGCTACTTTTCCGGTCTGTGTAGCTTGCAGAGCCTCGAGTCCTTTAATGCCTATCCCGAGAGCACTCGGAATAACCTGCGAAAGCAATTCGCGCCCTCTTTCGCCTCGAGACTGCGGCGCGAAGGTACTCGGGGGCTGAGCCGTGGAGGGTTGGGGCCGGTAGCTGACAGATGACAAGAATGAGCTCATAAGCGATCCTTTTTAGTAAGTGTCTACGTGTTTCGCTGGTAAGGGGGCGGGAAGTTCGAATCTGCATTCTGTACTGCACAGGGTCTCTCCCGATCTCCAGCACCGTAATATTCGATTTTTTTTCGGAAAAGTTGCGGTTTGGTATGGGGGTACAAGGTTTTATTTTTGTAACGATGCCGGTCATGGTTCCACCTTGACACCTCGGGGCGGACGGCTATGCTTCAGTCGGTCATGCTCCGAGGGATAGGCGACAAAAGCTTATGCCCTGTACGCTTTCGTGTTTCGGGAGATGGAGCTTTTTTGGGGAGATTTCGTCGTGAAAAAGTTCTTAGTAGGGGCTCTGCTGTCCCTGTCTGCTGTGCTTGCATCCGCCGGTGAGGCCCAAGAGTTTCAGATCCCGCAGAGGGTTTCGGATTTTATCAATAACGTCAGCAACGAAGCGGTGAACGCTTCCATGATATTCGCTACCGACGATGCTGTGTCCAATGGGCACTTTGTCTTGCGACGCGACCCTCAACCGGACAAGAAATACGATTCCTTCAAGCTTCCGGGAGAGTACGTGTTCGGTGAGCGGGGACAAACCTGGCGCCCTTTTGTTCGTGGGAGCTTCTCACACGTCAAGATCACATCGGGTAACAATCCGATTGATGGAATAGGGGAGGCCGATTTCTCGGTTACTGATCTCTACGCCGGAACGGTAGGAACTGGAGTGCAATGGAAGGCTACTGAGAACATTACCTTCGTTCCAGGCTTCAATTTGACCTATTCGCATCTCTCTAACAACTACGACTTCAACAATCCGTTCAGTCAGGCGAACTTCACGCCGGCTGATGGGCAGATATTCAACTCTGACATGGATCTGTTTACCTATGCGCCGTCGCTACGCATGTTGTACGTACGCGAGACGTGCTGGGGTACCATTCACCACAATCTCGGATACCAACACCTCTTCAACGATTCGTTCTCCACCGATCACTCGTCACTCGAGGTCAAATCGAACACAGGTCTTTTGACCAATCGCATCGATATGGAGGTGCCGCTCGGCATGGAGGTTGCGCAGAGCCAGCTCTCCGTCAGGCCGGCCTTCCAGTGGACACATATCAATGGAGAGGCTATCAGCGGTCTTCACTTCGTAAATATGTTTGAGCTTGGGGCTGACCTGCTTGCTGATGTGGCAGACAAGGGGATATGGGTCTCGACCCTCTCGCTCGGTGGGAGCTACATATTTGCCGACGATTTCGAGGGATATCGAATCGGATTGGGTGCTCGCTTTTAAAGGGCGATCTGTTTGATTCTTTAATGCAGGCCCCGATCTTCCATATGGTGTACTGTACTTCTGAATCCGACTATTTCAATCCGATCCGCTCATGTAGCTTCGGCACTGAAGGTGCCGGGTTCCTTTTGAAGCATAGCGTACCAAGTAGGGATAAAGTCAGGAGTTTCTTAGCGCAACTCTAGCGCTAGGTGTCCCATACCATGGGCAGGCGGATAGTTTCACTCGATTGAGGCTGCAGGTGCGGCCCGTCAGCTAGCGTCACCACGTGTAGTGTCTTCGTACTTTATGGGCGGCCCACAGCACAAACAGGATACCGGCCCACGGGGCTCTCCTACGACCGCGCCGAGCGCCGGTGTAGAGCCCTTTGATTTTGGAACCGCTCTGCGCGAGTTTGCTCTATCAACGCGTCGTCGTTTGGCAGGAGTATCCCTTGCAACCGCGCTTCCCCTTGCCGCGGCGGGTCTAACAGGGGTCTCTTCGGCGAGCGAGCAGGCAGAACAGAGCGTTCCCCCGAAGGTCGCCCCCGCGCATACCGGACAACGTGCTGTAGCTCAGACAGTTTCGGAAGATGATGCGAAGGCAATCGTTACCAATTTTAAAAAGCGCGTCGGTACCTCGGGAGCGATCGAAACTCTTCTTGCGGAGCACGAGAGTGCGCATCAGCCGGGCTCTATTCGCAATAATAGCTATAGCCGGGTGCGCACACTATCTGGAAAAGATGCGCTCGCAATGCTTCGAACGATTTCTGAGGGAAAGCGTGACAGTCCCAGTGAGACAGCGACGTACCTGCTTTCTGAGCTCGACGTGATGCTCGCATCACCGATCTTTCAGAAGGGCGTTGCTACAATACGGGAGACGAACGCCGGGTGTAAGGCGCCGATGGGGGAGATGACGGCAGTGTGGTCTCAACCCGAAGCAGATAGAGAGCAGTTCCTCCATATCCTCCGTAGCCCTGGTTTTCAAGCGTACCAACACAATGTACACGCTGCGACGGGTGTGGATCTTCAAACTAAGTTGGTAGACGTAGTAGCAGAGTACACAGCGTATCAAAGTGATCCGAGCCGGGCGGTGGGGCCGGAGTTGAAACCGGCGATAGATCAGTTTAAAGCAACGATCCCCGAACTTCCGCTCGTTGATATCAACGAACTGCGTCAGGTCTTGACAAGGATCAAACCGCAAGACGAAGAGCCGTCTCCCAAGGATCCTCGCGAAAGCTTCGAGGGTTGGCTGCACGAGGTGCGATGTGCCTTCGAGATTTTGGGCTCCCAGCACTCAGTCAGGGTGCAATCGCTCGCGGAACTACATATAAGTGTCATAAACGAGATCGCTAAATTCGACCTGCAACGAGAGGACGTCAAGGAACTTGGCCGGTACTTAGCAACAAACTATCCTGACCTCGACGTAGGAAGGGAGTGGCCATCGAAGTTTGTGTCCCATGACAACGGTTTCTTGCATGGATTTGCTCGTCCGATTCTTGACGAGCTTCGGACGGACGGTCCAACTATGCGGCGATTTCTCGCTCTGTACGGGAAAGATTTCGGAGAGGTGGATTTGTCCGACATCGGGCCGCATACTCCGAAGAATAGTCCGACAGGGATAGAGGGTCTCATTGAAAATGAAGCGTTTACTGAATTCCTCGACCGGCAGTTCGCGAAATATCCCTCTCTGCAGGCAACCCTCACGACAGAACAAATCTTCCAACTCTCGGCAGCGTTTGCTTGCCGAGAGGAGTACGATTCGCTGAATTCGCAATTAGTAAAGCGCTCCCAGGGTAATGCACCGGATCTCTCGTTACACGAGATCGAATCTAAGCACAAGCTGCTCGAGACGTTGGAGCAGTGCGGCTTTGATGTAGCCATAGTTAGTCAAGTGGATGAGAAGTCCTGGGGCATTCGTGATTTCAGCAAAGCGATCAAAATGTTACAGACTCCCTCAGCCCGCGAGCTTTACGACGCGATCCGTAATCAGTGGGGATTGGAGAAATTCGATGTTGCTTATTTTTGCGGGATACTTAACGGAAGGCAAGAGCACCTTGATTTTTTCCTGAATGCGGAAAACAGCCGGAAGTTCGCTGCGATTTGCAAGCTCTATCCCATCGCCCCCGAGTCTAGCTCAGGTGCTGACCTTTCCTCTCTTTCGATCTATGCACCGGACATCGTATCGAAAGAGCAGATTCTTCTTCGCTCAGATCTGGCCGCTTATCTGAAAAGATATGACAGTAGCATGTTCAAAGACAGCCCGGATGGAGAGCGCTATACGTCCCTCTATGAACTAGCGAATATTCCGGAGCGAAAGTCCTTCCTCATTGCGAATCTGGAGAAGTTCGATGCCGCGGCTCGGCAATTGGAAGGAAAGTACGGGGCAGACCCACGCACAGCATGTGAGATACTGGAAGATACGAGGAACATCGACCGACAGCTCGAGATACTATCTTCACCATCAGTTGCGGCACTGTTTGACTCTCTGGACGGGGCATTTCTCGACGCGATTGGCTCTGCTGGATCCAGAGAGGAATTCCGTAGATCTTTGACGCTGGCGGATCGGCTCGGACTCGCCGCGCGTATCTCTGTAGCAGAAGGGATAGAAGCTACCACTCGGCAGGCGATCGCTGCGGGGGGGGAGATCACCACTGGTAATTCACTCGCGCATCTCATTCAGGAGTGCTACGACAACACCTCAGTTCGTAAAGCGTTGAGCGATCCCGCCTTCATCAAGCTCGTGCGCGAGCTCGACCGGAGATTTTTCAATGGAACCGTTAATCTCGGGCGCTTTCGCGAGTATGAGGAGTTGTACACTGAACTCAAGGATGAGCCTGGAGCGCTCGAGTCGCTTTTTTCGCCCGAATTTGCGGAACTAACGAGCTTTCTTGGACAGCAGTTTCAAGTGGCGACCGAGCAGGCTTCGACACTGCGACCATCTCTCCGAGTTTCAAAAGGCCTCGACCTATCTGCTTTCATGGAACTTACACAGCAGCTTCGAGCGCAAGGGGAGACGATCTCCTCGAATGATATAGTGCTCCTCTCTGAGATATCTAAGGATAGCAACCTTCGTGATAGGCTCTCCGATCGTCAGACGCTACTCGATAATCTCAGCCCGATCTACGAGCGGGCCGTATTCCCCCGAAAGCACCTCGATCAGTTGAGTAATATGCCGGAACCGTCGCAAGTCACCGACGAGGAGATGAGAAGTGCATTGATCAAGGAGCGTAAGGCGATCCGTGATGCCTATACAGAGCGCCCTCCACTCGCAAAGCTTTCCACCATGCAGCTTTT
>JBILFA010000098.1:0-13095 GCA_044351795.1 Bdellovibrionota bacterium
CCCGCTCTTGGCCGCCGCTCGATACAGCGGCTCTCCATGGGACAGGCTCCTGCGCAGAATTTTAACCTGATGGTCCTTAACCACTTTCGCCACCCCTCCTTCCAAATACAAAAGGATGGCGATTCTAGCGCAGGTCTCTCACCAAATCTGGCCCGGCAAACCGGAACTTCTGATTGTCGCTGGGAGGGATTATTAATTGTCGTTGATCAACGAATTTCCAATAACTCTGGCGTTAGATCAGCAAAGCAACCTCTATAGAAGTGAGAATAATTATGACGACACAACCGGTTGAACTCAATTTCGTTCGCCCTGTTAGGGGAGTCGGTGAGCGTGCGAATTCTGCCTTCGGCAAATTCAGCGATGCTTCTCCCGACGGTCCCGTCAGCAGAGCTGGTCTCATAGAAGGTAAAGGGGGTGTCGTTGAAAGTCTTGCTTGCAGCAAGGTTTCGGACTGCCGGACCTATTCTTACAATCTCTTCGAGGAGGTACGGAATGCTCGCACAGCCATGTCTTAGGAAGGTTCCAAAATTGCGCTGAAGGATTTCATGGAAAGATTGAAGCTCGGTATTTTGAGAAAGGAAGCTTTCATCGGCCAACACCGGGCAACGAGGCTGCTGTTTTCTTCCCGACGCAATGTCCTCAAAAACTGAAATTAGAGAAGTCATACGCGGCCCTTGCAATAGCCCCGCTCGTATCGACTCGAAGTCATAAAATGTTTCGTCCATGCAATCGATACGTGACCGTTCCGGCGTGGGATCGGTATCCGAAGGCACGACTACCGCAGGCTGGAAGTTGCCCTCGCTGTTCAAGGCTGGTAAGGGCGGGGTATCTGTGGTGCTCTTTCGAGAGGCTGAAAGTTCCATGTGGGTTCGGTAGTTAGGCTGAGGCTCCAATCCGCGATTATCGGTTGGACTGAGTCGTGCAATTCCTCCACGATCTATCTTTGACGCTAACTTGCGAGCCTATATAAATCCTCCACGTCGATTGCAGTCGGCTCAGAGTACGGCCCTTCTCCCGAAAGCGACTTGTGGAGAGCCGTAAGGTGTTGAGCCGAAGCGGGCTTCCCGTTCACCCTGATCTCAATGGAGCTGGTCGGAAGATATGCGACGTTCAGAGCCAACACGACGGGGCCGGGGCGTTTCCGATTAGGATTCGTCCTAAGAATGAATCGGCGCGCATAGGTAATTCCGCCAGAGTCACAGCCGAATGATTCGGTTAACCATTCCGGCTGCTTTGAAAGAGCGTAGTCTAAGCTAGAGGCGAGACTACCACCGTCGCCCTGAATGGCCGGATGTTCGGGCACGGAAACTGCCTTAACGGCTAAGAGGGCAAGTGCGCGTACAGCCGACGTCCACTGGAATGACCCTGCCTGTCGGTAGGCTCCCCCTGTTTTTCCCCGGATAGTGTGACGCTCAACACCTACGGCGCTGTCCTTAAAACCAACCTCAATCAACTCTCCCCCGTCAAAGCAAAGTCTCAAGTGTCTCATGGCGCTTTCTCTCCAGTGGCGTAAATGTGCTCCAGCCACATACTGTGTTCACGGTTTACTCCCGAACATCGACCGCAATCAAAGAGCTGCCTGAAGGTGGAGTCACTAGTCGTACCGGACGCCCGTTAACTGCCTGCAACAACTGGATGTCCCACGATCGTCCGACCCGTCTCACCCCATCAGAGAAGTTCGCCACTGCTCTATTTTGGGGTGCCTTTTTCAGCTGCTTTCAGCTCGGTTCAGATAAGTACTCAATGCCACCCATATAGCCACTTAGAGCATCTACCTGTAAACTGTTTTATTAAATAGCATAATAAGTTTTATAAGGTATAAAGATGGTGGCTATCATCACTTCACAGAGGGAGAACGCTGGTGAGTCGCCACAAAGGCGGAAAGAAGAGAGCCGATACGGGCAGGGTCTAAGGTTTAAGCCAACCTCGTCGCCGGTTTTTCGCCACGCCGGCTGTGAAGATCCTCCGCCTATGAGCACTACAACAAAAGCAAACATTGCCAGACTTTATTGATGCTATAAGCGCTTCGTCGCAGAGCAGAGACGCCAGGAAGTCGCTGTGTCGAGAAGGCCTGGCACGGTGGAGTCCGTCAAGGACGGGGTTCGATCTTGATGACTACCTAACGGCTCTACTGTGAAGGCTCGAAACTGCTAGAGAAGGAATACTGGTCGGTTGTAATTTATAGCTTCAAGAACACGCACAGCAGCATTCGGAAGAGTCTGCGCTATCAGGCAGACAGACAAATAAGGGAGTCCCTGTTGCTTAAGTGTCAGCTCAAGCAACAGGGAAAGATTGGTTAAACCTGCCGAAAAACCCCTAATGTAGGGTTTTCTGAAACGCCCTCCTCCAGAAATAGTACGTTACACTTGCGGCGATCACTGCGTTAACGGCAGCAACTCCGAAAGCGACGTACTTTCCTACCAGGATCCCCACAACCCACGCGGCCAAAGCCGGAAAGGGAAATGGAGAGGTCGATTCAGTCGCTTGACGGCCTGCGAATCCATGGTGTGCGAGCATGATGCCACCTACCGGTGGAATCAAAATTCCCAACAACACCAGGAAGTCGACGAACCGATCGGTGACCCCGGCCACGGCCAGAGCTGTGGCAACGACGCCGAATGCGAGAACGATGTGCTCGCGCTTCGCCTTCGGCAACACGGACTCCATGCTGGCGGCAGCATAGAACATGTTGTTGTCGTTCGTCGTCCACTGGCTCAATACCAAGGTTAGGAATGCGAACATTCCCATCCCCATATTAGCCATGGCAGCGATCAGGTCTGCCCCCGCGCCTGCGGTAGTTGATATCGCTCCACAAGCGAAGATGTACAAGCTGGCGATGAAAAAGCCCACAAAAGTGGCTATCCACGCAGACTTGGCGTTCTTCGCGTACCGGGTGATATCCGCATTAACGGTTGCCCCGATCGCAAACGAGCCGATCACCATGGTGATAGCGTCACTAAACGCGCCTGGCTCAACGGGCTTTGCGGCCCACAGCTCCGGGGCCCAACCCACTTTTGAGAGTGTTAGCATCGTAAGCCCCACGATCAGTGGGCATGCTACCAAACTCAGAGCGGCTAGCCCTCGTATTCCGAAGAATGCTGTGAGCAACATGAGCCCGCCTCCCCAGGTGGAAGCGATCTTGGTCTCGGTCAGAATCCAGCCGGGAAACATCGTATGGATGGTTTTCCCGAAGAACTCTGCCTGGACGCCGTACCACCCCACTAGGCATAGGGCGATCACGCAACTTACTACGCGACTCCCGAGAGTGCCAAACGCGCTGGTAAGCAGCTGCGAGGTCGACGACCCCGTTTTTGCCCCCAGCATGCCGATCCACCCGGCGTAACCGGTCAGAACAGCACAACCTAGTGCCGCCGCTAGCAATCCCTCAGCGAGGGATAGCTCTTTTACCAAAGCGCCTCCGACGAGGAGGCCGCTGACGCAAAATGGAACTCCAGCTAACGTAGCCGAGAGCGCCATTGTCGACTGCTTGCTCATTGGAAAACCCCTTTCCTTGAATTTTTGAACAAACCTTACGGTCTGTTATCATCTTGGATTTAAGGGCCATAAGCAACGAGACGTAGTGGTCGACCACCCTTCGTGGGGCGCTCTAAGTTTCTATTTTATACAATCCAATGAAGTCGGATAGAGAGCTATACCAACGAATTGAATCATCTCCATACTTCAAACCTGGAGACTTGGCGCGCAGTTTCGAGCGCCTCGTGCTGGACGATGGTCGAACCAGCTACCAATACCTCATCGAGCCGCTATGCAAGGATTCTCTGGGGCGCTTGCTCGATCTTGCTGGAGGTAGCGGCCCCCTGAGCAAAGCATGTATTGAAACCCTTGGTGATGGTTGGGACGTCACATTACTGGACGCAAGTACAAGCGAACTAGCACAGGCTCATGCGCTTCTCGCAGCCACGACATGCAAAATAGTTGAAGGTTGTGCTCAATCAATTCCGTTCTCTAACAGCTCATTTGATGCTGTGGTATGCCATTTGTGTATCATGCTCTTCAATCCTCTTCGGCCCGCTCTCAATGAGATCGTTCGAGTATTAAAGCCAAGTGGTATCTTGATCTTTAATCTTATTGGGGAATTTGAGGCTGATGTGGAACGGAGTTGTGCTGAACTGTTTTCGGCACGAGAAAAGTACGTTCCGGATTTTCAGAGTTGGGGAGATCCTTCTTGTCGGTTCGTGAAACAATTCGCCAGTGAGCTCTCTACTGCTTATCCTCTCACTCTTCGCCAATTGGATCCTTACACCGTTCGGGCGCAAGGTTCGCCGAGTGCCTTATGGAAAATAATCTGCCCCTTCTTTCAAATACAGTATTTGCTGGATGCTGCCTCCAGAGAAGAGCTCTTTCGACTCTTTATCGCGCGTATTGAGCAGCACTTAGAGCTAACTGGAAGGACGCATTTTGCCTTACCACTGCTGAGGTTAGTTTTCCAAAAGGACTGTGACGGCAGCAAGCTGCAACCGCCGACCGATGTAGTTAGAATTCCTCAACTTGCTCATCCGAGATTATATAAAAGAGGGGGGTAAATTTGACATTTAATAAAGATTGGTCATACTCTTGAAAGTGTAAAGCGCCAACTGTGGAGGCCTGGCTACTTCACAGATAGCGTCCTTCCGCCTACCTACGACGTATGCCGGTTACCCCGTCTCAAATCCGCGCGGCTCGTGCTCTGCTGGGATGGTCTCAGCAGGAGTTGGCTCAACGGGCTCGAATCACACAGGTTACCGTTGCAAACTTCGAAAATGACAAAACTGCGGGCTCTCGTACTACTATCAGTGCAATTCAAGTTGCTCTGGAGAATGAAGGGGTTGAATTCGTCGAAAATGGTGTAAAGCGTAGCGACAGCTACCTGAGCATTTGGTCCGGTGACGACGCGTACCTACGACTCTTGGACGATATCTATTTTTCCCTGAAATCCTCCACCGGAGAGGCGCTGTTTATGGGAGCGGATGAGCGGAGGAACTTGCCAGGGGTAAAAGAAGCAGTCAGCAAGATGAAGAATGCGGGTATTCGGCTGCGCCTGATTATAGAGCATGGCAACAACTACATTTTGGGAGACCTTGAGGACTATAGGCAAATACCAACGAAGTTTTTTGCCAACGCGGTGTCGGTTGTTTACGCCGACAAATATGCGATCTTAGTCGTTGAGGATGCGCGTTCCCACATTTGCGTGGTTAGAAACCAAGCGATTCTCAAGGCACAGAGAGGCGCCTTCGAATTTTTCTGGGAGCATGGACAGAGGCCTACGTCTAGCGATGTCCCGCGAGCATATTGATGAGCACGAGCACATATAAATTGGAGGTGGCAAGGGGCGAGAGTGACGACTGGCGGGCAAGTCGGCGGGTTACGGTTGGAATAAGTGTAGGGGCGCATTACCACGAAGGTGCAAAATTTCAGGCTACCATGAAATGGGTCGCGGAGAACTTCGACTCATGCACAGTCCTGATATGTGACTCGCTGCACCGATTCAACGAGCAGGACTATTATTCAGGAGCCCATGAGGCTGCGTTGAGGAACTCCATTGTTAGTGGGACTGAGTGGCTCGAGCGAAATAGAGCTTCGATCTCCTCATGCCCGATCCCCTGTGTAGTCACTCGCTGGGAGGAGTGGCGGCTACATGCGGATTTTTCGAAAGTTCGAGAGCGGATCTGCGTCGTATACGACAAAGACCCCGGAATGCAGGCTGCCGTGACGCTGAGCGTAGATCGATATGTCAGCAACAGCCTTCGTCGGGGAGAGGTTCCGAATGTGTCAATCATGGATCGTGGTGAAGCTAGCCGCCTCTATATCATAGAGGAACTGGCGGGGCTGACCCTCTGCGCCCGAGCTCACGGGACTTTAGAGATTTACGCCGGCTCCAAGATTCCAGCGTTGGATTATCTTAAGCAAAAGAAGCGCTCAGATCTGCCGGAACCCCTTCTGGAAATCCGTTCGCTGAAGGTAATCCTCAAAGAGATGCGTGGCTCCAAAGCTGAGCCTTGAGTTAGGTCAGGCAGGTAAGGCAAATTCTCCGGCCACGGGAATGTAGGAGCCCCTGCTGATGTTCTCAGTGAGTACGCGTGCTGGTATCTCAGCGCGGGGGGCATAGGACCTTGATTCGATAGCGAGGGCGTATGTCATGTCTTTGCCGCACAGTCGATCAAGTGTTGCTCGCGCGCGGTGACCAAGAGAAATCCTTGGTACATCTTTGGGGCATAACCAAGCCAGTAGTCACCTGAGTCGGTAGATCCAATAAGTAATCGCACCACTTGAATTGCGTAAGCAGTCTAAGTGGTTATGACAAGTGCAAAGAAGTTAACGAAAGAAGAACGAACCAAGCTGTATAAGCTACGTCGGATGTCACCGAAGTTGAGCGTTAGAGGAATAGCTCGAGAACTTGGGCGGTCACATTCAACGGTGATACGGGAACTTAAGCGTAGTAGTCAGGTGATTGACAAGCACAGCGACTACTACACCCAAGCCCAGAAAGCGCAGGAAGAGACTCACCAAAGGATTGCTAAGAAAATCGATCACTTTTTCGTAAATAGTTGAAGTTAGGTAGGAGGCCTTTCCTAGAGATCTTTCCAAGGGCCAGATTAGCATCAAAATGCGTGGTCTATAGCTCCCGGGTAGGGTTTTCACGGTCCAGGCAGAGCTAAAGATGTGCAGCTAAGTTGCGAAAAGTAGCATTTGAGATACACGTCTGCCGTTCTGTCGCCCAGGAAGCGGGTTTTAGAACTCATCCGGCGCTGGTTCGACGTTGCTCACCACAGGTGGCTCGAACGAGTCGTACGAGGGTATTTCATCAACAGCCTCGACGGTGTCGATGAACCTGGGTATCGGTGGAGGCGCCTGGAAATCCGGGATACCTTGAGCCTTCATGATGTCCTTGATTGAGTGGGCGTCTTGGATGAAGGCGACCTGTCTCGCCGTAGCGCGTAAGCGCGAAGGAGGATGATCCTCATCTGCGATTTGCATTTGGGGCACTTCCACCTTCGCCAAAGGCTACGGCGGACAAGCCAGCGGGTCGATCTCATATATGCGCTTTATGCACGCGGCCCAACTGCTTTTACGGAACTCTTGCCGATAGTCGCTCTCTTGTTCTTCCGCGGGAGGAGGGGCGAGCTTGGCTCGTTCACCGCGGCGCCTACAGGAATACCGTCCATAGTACCTAGTCAGAGACTCATAGGGAGCCAGCACCTGGGTAGAGAGAAGAGCTAGAAACTCTAGAGCGTCGAATTCATGGGTTACCCCTTCTTTGGTGGTGTAGCCGACGATGTCGTCCTGGATTGAGAGTTTTTCAAGGGAGAGGGGAGCACGTTCTATGTAGCGAGCTACAAAGCGCTCGCTGTCGTCGTCGTGAAAGGGCTCACTCATCCATACTTAAAAAGCCTGTATGGTCTTGAGATAGAATCTGTACTACGTCGTCATCAGAGATGAGTTCCTGCTTGTGGAGCAGCGCGATGACCCGCTCGGTGAAGGCTGGGTTTAGGGCAGCGATATCAATTTCTGATGACCCTGAAGTGCAAGGGCTTCGGAGTCTTACGTTTTTGACCACGCGAGCATGCGAGTACGCTTCTCAGGCTGCCGAAAAGCTCGGCGATCAGCCACGATCTATAGCGCTATTGTATGATGCAGCGAGTATCCTGGAAAACACAGCTAGACATTTTAAGGTGGAAGCTAGTCGAAAAGAGTTGCTCGGTGAGGCGATTCGCTATCGGAAAAAAGCGGCAAAAGTAGCCAATAAAAAGGGGGCTTCAGCCGCTGAGGATCCGTCGACGCCTTAGTATGTGCCGGTCTTGTTTCAGATCCGCCAGATGTACCCTGTAGAAACGCCACTAACGAAGGACCGCGGAGCTTCTAGCTCCGCGCTCCGTGGGAGGTTTGGATTTACGGGGCGGCTGCAACGTACATTGTAATCCTGTTGAGTGCTACGACGCAGACGGCGTCTGAGTTCGCTCGCAGCGCGAGCGGATTACCTTGAGGATCGTATTCTGGATGTCGCTCATGAGTAGGTGAGCCCACAGGTCCGCATAGAAGTTCAAGGTTGTCGATACTCGGAAGGTGCTCTCAAGATGTAGGACGACTTTGTCTGTGGCGATCTCTTCTATTTCGTAGCGACCGTGGAGAACATCGAAGTATCGTCCTCCGACGGTCACGTGCTCATCAAGGGTCGTCAGGGGGGTCACTTCGGGGTCTACCTTGATCTCAAATCCGATACTCTTTTCACGGACCCACTCGTTGACCGTTTCTACGAACTCAAGGCCACGCTCAAACCTTGCATGGCGTACACCTCCAACACCCTCGTGAGAGAGATCGGCGCTGAGCGGTTTTGGGAATCCTATCTTGTAAAATGCACCATCAAGGGGTTCGGCGATCAGCGGTACTCGGATGATGTTCTGCCAGACCACAGACTTCGGTGCGTTGATAACGATCTTGGTTTTGGCAGAGGAGAACGCTGTGCAGCCGCCAATAGAGCTCTCCACAGCGGAGGAGAGTAGCGGTAAGGTAAGCAACACCGGCAAGAGGTAGGTATTCAATCGTTCCTTTCTTCCACGAGCGAGGAGTAATCCGGCACACAACCCCCCGACGCTGGCGAGTGGGATAAAGGCGAAGCCGCCGACTATGACGCAGATCGCGCCCTCCCAGCCGACCAGAATCGAACACAGGAGGGTAAGTGTTGCCGCACCAAGTGGCGCAAAGGTGCAGTATCTCCACGAAGAGCTCTGTTCTGGGAAGGAGCGCCACACCGCGAGAAAGCCGATCACAAGCGGGAGTACGAAGACATAACCGAGCGTTACAACCTCAAAAAGACGATGTTGGCCCGAGATACGGGCGAGGAGGTGGCAGAATCCAGCGTACAGGGTCCCGAGCACCATCGCCTCAAGAAGGGCACGTCGGGCACGACTTCGTTTCTCCTGAGGGGCGGTCAGTGCCGGTAGGATGAAGAAGATGGCGAGAGATATGACCGCCAGTACAACGATCAGGACATAGGTAGTTATAAGGAGCACGTCCATCTCTCCGGTTTACCGGAGGTCGATCAGAGCTGCAAGAAATAAATAGCGCTTCGGAGTTCGAGTCGGCGGAAAGGATAAAATCAATTAATTTTCGAGTTATATCAGTAAACTAGGCATTTAGATGCGGTTTTGGTAGTTAGCGCGTGCTATTTTGGAAGAGTTAGAGAAGAGACGGAAGCTTGAGGGGAGGTAGTTTAGGCGACTTTTGAGTGTGCGGCCGATCAATTCCCGCTAATGGTGGCACCTAGAGGCGCCTTGAGGCGCTCATCGGCACTAAAGAGCCTTCAGCGGAACGGGAAGCGTGTACGTGAATTGCTATTTTTAGCCTCTGAGGGGCACAGATTCCTCCCTAGTCAAACGCAAACGAAATCCTACTATCCGCGTCCAGATATCTGGATGCTTTCGGCAGGGTCGCAGTGAGCTGCACAGACCGGAGCTTCGACGTGGCTAAGGTCAGATTCAGCGGCGCTCGGGTCAACGTGCGTTTGGTATCCTTGGTCTTGCAGCCAATAAAGGATTTTATTCGGAGGCTGGTTGAAAGTCCCTGCGATTGAGCTGTCAACAATCCAACACGGAAGCTGCATCTGGCCGGGACCTTGGCGTCATACTTCTTCGAAAGACCCGAGGCCGTTGTCTCGAACAGATTACGGCAGCGTCCGAGGGGGGTGACTGCAATACGGGTGCAATAGTTGGCTGCTGGTTCACTAACATTTGGAGTCACCAAGTAGGGGGCATTTTCATAGAAGTGGCTACTCGTAATGCGAGAGCCGTAGGCAATCACCGACATTCCCGCGGTAGCGCCTCGAGCAGCCCCGAACGACATTCGATTCGGGTCGCTACGCGGATATGCACACCCTGGAGTCACCTCCGAACTTGCGTTGAAGAAGGTAAGTTCGCCCATGACTGAAGCATACTTGAGCGCCGCAAAGGAGCCCGATGCCAAAGAGACGAACTTGTTCCCAGACAGATTCAGGACCTTGTTTCCCATGGTAGCGGTTTGCAGGTCGAAGGTCTTGGTGGTGTTGCCGGATATCCAGAGCGCCAAGAGCCGACTGTCCAGCACTCCCATAATACCAGCGGTTCCGGCAATGCTCCCCGCCGCTACACGGGTATCGTTATGGCCATCAACGATGATGACCGGCCCAGCGATATCGTCAGAAGGGAACGGTATGGCGGCGATCAAACCAGCGAGGCTCACTTCTCGAATCATTTGGTTGGTTAAGGTTGTGAGCTCCGTGATTCCTCCGCTCGTACTGACGGCAAAGCTTCGCATCCCCATGCTGCCATTGGGGTTTGCGAATGACTGGCTTACATAGATGTTTCCCGCCTGGTCGGGACCCTCAAACAACGCAGACGAGAACTCAGTCAGCGGAAGAGGCACTTCGATTAGCTCGTTGAAGTTGGAGGTACGCACGATCTTGTAGGTAGTGGACTCAGCACCCGCCAGCCGCGAGGATGCAGAAGTAGTGCGTTCGCTCGCTGCCACCAAGACTTGCCCTGAAGGGGATAGTGCAAATGCCTGTATGTTACCCATTGTCTCCGGCAAGCGCGGACCCAAAGAAATCACTTGAGACGTGATATCCAGTACAAAGATCCTGGGGGTTGGGTCAAGCGCTGACCCCTCACGAGCGAGACCCGCCGCAAGACCGCCCGCCTGGGCTTGGTAATCGAGCCAACGAGTCGTATCCGCATCGACGACACTTTCCGGGAGCTTCTGCGCGGAGAATGGAACTCCAAAAGCGGGGCCGGTAAAGAGGAACATGTAGATGAACGTGCTCAGTAGGTCGGCAACGATAGATGGCTTGATCATGGAGTATCTAGGCTATCTAAAACATATCGGAGCCATGAGATGGGCGCTACATTTCCTATCGATAGACCTTGGCGATATCACCGGCGAAACATCGTCGAAGCTTAAGTATTTTAGGCCGTTAATCAACAAACTCTTCAACAGACGAGCCGTGCTTGGCAGGCTGCTACTCTAAGCGCTTGTATCAGAATACCATTTACGAGCAGTATCCCTGCCCAGGTTCCGACTCCGAGCACGATCTCTACGAAGGGATTTGCATTGAGGCGCCTTACAAACGCATAAGAACACGAAACCGGGCCGAACAAGGCGGCGATCCCGAAAACAAGGACCCAGAGAAATATCAAAATAGAACCGAGCCAGAGCATCGTTGTGCCTACCCATCCTAGCGTTGAACTCTGTGCGTAGATCGAATTCAAAACAAGCCGCAGCATCGAAAAGGCTACCAGTGCAGGCGGGACAACCCAGATCGTGGGGGAAAAAAAGAGGACGGCCCAGTAAAGCTCTCCGCGCTTCTTCTGATCAGAAGCTCGAGTCGAGGATGACGACGAAAGCGGCGGTAGATTCTCGCTCATTTATTAAGGCTCCCACGAGCCATGCGTATCTTCAAGCGATAATGATCTCAATTCACTGTTTGCAAGGAGTTGGTCCGTCGTAGGGGGGGCTGGAGACCACCGGAGCGGGCCTGCTTTTCAGTGGTAATTCCCGGCACTCAACTTGATAGCCTTCAGTTCGGAGTAGATCTCATCTGAGTGCATTAGAGTAGGCCACCTCCACGAAACGACCGCCCGTAGCAGCAAGGAGCCGCATTACCAGTACCTCCTCAAAATATCGAGTGCGATGGAAACGGAATAGAGCATCAAGGCCCCAGCGGTAGCACTGGCGCAAAGCATAAAGAATACAGTCACACATGCCTCCCCGTATTTACTCTTGGAAGGGAGTGCGGAGATTCCTCCGACCAGAGATGCGACCGACTTAAGTCCTGAAAAAATAATCAATTGAATCGAGGCGATCAGGAAGAGCGTACCCGCAAAGTAATATCGCAACTGGAGATCTCCGACTTCGGCACCGCCGACCGCGGTGTTCCGCAGAAACTGCGCGAACGAAGTTGCCAGGCCAAAAGAAAGCGCTCCCAACAGGAGCATACTGGGTGCGAACAAGACCTTAATCTTCGATGATGGCTCTGACGTCTGCCCACCTCTTGAGTAGAGGCAGATACAGAGAAAAAGATCGAGAAGCACCATAGAGCACAGCAGAAACGACCAGCAGAGGGTGGTAAATGGGGTCGCCAGCTCCAGGAGCTTAGGATATCCGAAATCCAACGCGCCTGCATACTGCCCCTTAAGCATGTAGACGAAGCCATCAACAATAGTAACAATAGCTTTCATTTTATTATCCGCCATCCAAGAGAGCTGCGCTCGCGGTGACACCCCTTTCGGATATCCAATCAAGAGATACTCATCCTCTTTGAAGGGGACGTCGAGATAGCTGAGATCCCAGAGCGTGAATAGGATGCCGATCAGCGTCAATACGAGAAGGGAATGTAGTCGTAGTCGACTTGAACGGGATGATACTTCGCCGTGATAAAAGAAGTGACAGAAAACAATCGCGCCGAGTCCTAGACAGGCAATCATTGGTTTAGTCGTAAAGGCCGCGAATCCACAAAATATAAAAAGCGCAAAGTCGATTCGCGAAAGTTCACGCCAGAAATAGACCCAAGTAAGCAAGCAGAAACAAAATGCTAAAGTTACTCCGTCCGCGGATATTCCGAAAGATTGCTTGACAAACATTGGGCTGATACTGAAGGCAAGGATGGCGAGCAATCCCGGTTTCAACTCTACTTTCGTTCTCACCGAATGATGAACCAAACGAAAAATCACCAGGCAGACGAGGCACCCCTGGAACACTCTCGCGACAAGAAAGGTCAACATACCTCCCCAGCCTGTGTTATCAAGAGTGCCAAACAGGGAAAGTAGCTTGGCTGCAAGCACGCCGGGATATGTCAAAGCGGTGCCATAGGGCACCCAGTAATTTCGGCAGGTACTGGGGGTTTGCTCCAATTCAGCGTAAGTTCCAATACGAACTCGCTGACGGAGGAACGCCACATGCCTCCAATTAAAGGGAACCTCTAGACAGGCCTCGGGTGAACTTTCAATTGGGGGCTGGATCAGCAATCTCGCGGCCCGGTTCAAGGCGACTCGCCAGTGAATATATTCGTCCTGCACCTGAAAAGGGGGCATCAGAAATGTCATCACTGTTCCAAGACATAGAAAGCCG
>JBILFA010000196.1:0-3751 GCA_044351795.1 Bdellovibrionota bacterium
AATTCATGGAACCACGTGTAATCACCGAAAACACCACGCGGAGAGGCTTCGCGCCCGATATGTAAACTCCCCTTTTGAGACTCTTTGGTCGTGCCGATACTATCCCAGCTATGAGAATCTCGTACCGCTGCAGCATGCTGTGTGCCCTTTTCCTGATATTCGCTCTGATCCCTACAAGTGGGTGCAGACACCTTCCTTTTGCACTATCACAATATGCGATCCATCCCCAAGCAGAGGCAGCCGTGGCTCGACTCCTCAGTAGCGATATGATCCTGGTCAATGAGGCTAAAAAGGAGATCGAGATTCTCGGAGAGGGGGCATTGCCCATCCTTTCGAGCAACATGGATGCGGCAAACGCCGTCGGTCGTATTCGAATTATGGAGAGCGCTTCCCAGATCGGAGCGCCCCCGGAGCTTGTTACTCAAATCCTCGAAAAGGGCGGCCGGGATGAGGCCCCGAACGTGAGGCAGAGTGCGGCCTTTCACGCCGGACACTTTCCACAATTTTCAGACCAAACTGGTCCCCTCTTAATCGCCTTAGCAAACGATACTCACCCCCACGTTCGCGCTGCAGCGCTCTCGAGCCTTGGAGGATATCCTGCTTCTGTCCAGCTTCCCGTCGAAGACTTGGTGCAACTCACGCGCGATTCCAATGTAGTAGTAGCCGCAGGCGCAGCTTCGCTAGCTATCAAACGCCCTGAACCGGGCCTCCAGATTGCAGCGCGCGACGCTCTGCCGGTATTGGTCGGAAAGCTCCAAGACCCTGTTGCTGCTAACCGAGCGGCAGTCCTCTTTGCAATAGGGCACTACGGCGCGCTCGCAGAACCAACGGTACCACCGCTCAAAAAGACTCTGGAAAAGGATAAGATACCGGAGGTTCGCCTTCAAGCTGCCATAACGCTGATGAAGATAAACACACCAGCCTCACGTAAGGTTGCCGTACCGGCGCTGAAGAAATTCTCCCTAAGCTCAGATCCTAAGCTTAGGGTCGCTGCCCAAAGTGCGCTTTCTGTGCTTCCTAATCCCTCACGCAACTAGAACCCGGGAGCGCAGCGAGGGTGAGGAGCATACAAAACCCGGTATGATACCCCCTCGCTGACCTCATGCCCCGAGGTTCTCTTAAGCCACTCTCGTAGAATGACGATACTGAGTATGTTATGGTAAACGACCAACTCATACCCGAGGATCTGCCGGTAGATAATACCGAGACCGAACTCGCACCGGTCGACACCGAATTGCCGGAGAACGTCGATGTAGTGTACCTGCTCCAGCAGGGAGAGGAACCACTGCGAGTGTTTCAGGCCATCGTGAAAGAGGCGATCCAACGCTCAGGTTGTCAGGGCGCGGCTCTCTACCTTCTCGACGAGGAGACCAACCTGCAAAGCCTCTCATGCAGTGCTGGCGAATTCGTCCCAGAAGAAGCTCTCGGCGAAAAACCAGACACAACTGACGAGCTGCCCTCTCCCCGCTCTCCCCACTCTATTGTAATACATCGGTACGGTGTCACCTCGTATTACCTTTTTCCGATCATAAACACCGCCGCCCTTATCGGAACGCTCACGGTGTTCGTGGACCGTGTCCTGGACGAGAAATCCCGAGACAACCTTCACACTCTCGCCCTACACGCCAGCACCATCTTCGAGCGCCGACAACTCAACCGCTCGACTCAACAATTCCTCGATCGACTTAACATCGTAAACCAGCTCAACAATCTTATAGCTTCCAACGCCCCCGTTGCCTCGTTATCGAAGAGCATCGCTCGGGAATGCGCGTTTCGATTCAGCGCGGACATGGCCCTCATGATGACGCTCAAAGTCGATGGAAGTGCGCTTGAAGTGTTGCGCGGAGGCGCTTACGGATGCGCGCCGAACATGATTCCTTCCGAGTTCGGATTGACGTCAGGCATTTTAGCACAGGTACTTCACCTCGGCGATCACATCTCGATCCAAGACCTCAAAAAATACCCGAATCACGGACTACCCTTCCTCGAATCGATCGGCATAGTAGCTATCGACGCCCACTGTCTCGAGGTTAGAGGAGAATCCCTGGGGGTGCTTGTAATCGGCTATCGACGCGAGCAGTCGCTCGGGCGGCAAGCGCTCATCGCTTTCCAAGAGTTCTGCCAAGCTTCCGCGGTTGCTATCGCCAACGCTCGATCGCAAGAACGGATCAACTCCTACGCTGAACGGCTGCAGGAGCTCGTCGAGCTCAGAACAAAGGAGCTCGAACACCAGACATCTCTGGCCGAGGAGGCCAATCGTTCTAAATCCCAGTTCCTCGCAAATATGAGCCACGAGCTCCGCACGCCTCTAACGGCGATCATCGGGTATTCGAGCGTACTCAAAGAGGGTATTTTCGGGCCTCTCAACGAACGACAAGCAGACGCACTGGTTGCCGTGATTAAGTCGAGCGAGCACCTCAAGAACCTGATAGATGACGTTCTCAATTTGGCACGCGTGGAATCAGGTAAGGAAGACCCGGAACCTCGAGCGGTTTCGTTAAACGATCTCCTGACCCAATCCTACAAACTGATGATGCAATCCGCGCTAAACAAAGGACTCACGCTCGACAAACCCGAACTTTCGACTGAGCTGCAAGAGCTGAAACTATATGCCGACCCTAAGCATACTCAGCAGATAATAATTAATCTCTTGTCGAACGCCGTAAAATACACTCCTCGCGGCGGCAAGGTGTGGATCTCCGTGGAGTCGGTAGCAGACAAGGTGAAGATAAGTATCCATGACACCGGAGTCGGTATTCCTCCGCACAAACAGGCGACCCTCTTCCAACGCTTTGAGCGAGGGGACGACACCTACAGCAAAACTCAGGAAGGCACAGGCATCGGTCTCAACCTTACCAAGAGACTTACCGAACTCAATGGAGGGCGCATCGGCGCCGACAGCGTCCAGGGTCAGGGATCGTCCTTCTGGATTATGTTGCCATTAGCCGAGGAAGACACGCACGAGCGTCTCGTCTCTGCCACGCAAGAAAGTGATAAGCCGATCGAGCTTTCGGGACTTGCAACTGTCGTGGTGGATGACAACTCGGATGCATGTGATGTACTCAAGCTAATCCTTACAAGAGCGGGCGCCACCGTGCGTATTGCTCACACCGTTCAAGAGGGGCTTGAATTACTCAAGGAAACCTCGGCAGACATAATTCTGACGGACCTAGCGATGCCCAGGGAAAGCGGTCTCGTTCTGATTGAGCACATTCGAAAAGGGGATCAGGATATAAGGGATCTTCCCATTATCGTTCTGAGTGCCTGTGCATTTCCCGCCGATCGCGAGGCAGCATTGGCAGCAGGAGCGTCATCTTTCCTAGCTAAACCGTTTCAGCCCCGAGATATTTTGAAGAATGTCAGAGACTTGACTTTTGCAAGAGCATTCGGGGCGTAGCCTCCACATGGTCGTTCTAGCGACCGAAAAGTCCGGAAAAACTAGTTCTCAATAAGTGAGCAGAGCCTGCCGATTGACATGTGGGGAGCAAGATCTCTCCTCAGGGGATGGGAAAAACTGCCATGAATGAAGAAGTAGCGAAATCACAAGCCGAGCGGAAGGTGCTGACGCCTGAGGAATTCCTCGAGAAGCTCAAAGGCGCTCTAAGCCGGAACGGAGATTTCCCCGCGAGCGCAAGGGTAGTGACAGAACTGCGAATGTTGACATCCGATCCCTCGACCACTGCCGCCAAGATAGCAGAAGTCATCCTCAGGGAGCCTTCCCTAGGCGTGCGAGTACTGCACCTGGTCAACT
>JBILFA010000099.1:0-12924 GCA_044351795.1 Bdellovibrionota bacterium
TATTACCGCCTAACTTCCGTGCTGACAAGTATCATACTCGCAATCGAGAGCGTAGTTTCTAGCGCCGCTTCGAATACGTTCTTGCATGCTGTGGCGTGCTTGTTGCCGCCGAGCTACTCCCAGGTCTCTATCGCAAGATTATCCCCTGTCCTCATTGGACCGACCGCGAGACATCTCACTCTTCCACACAAGCGCCGCTGAAATCTCTCGGCACAGGTCTGCTAAGTGCGAACTGTCCAGAGGTTTATAGGGAGAGTTAGGTCGACCGCCCTGACGAAGGTCGGCATATTCGCTGGGTGTACTAATTTTTTCTATCGCGGCTGCCTCTGCAGGTCTTACCCTCGAGAGAGGATATGCCTCGATCACTCTCGCACGAGTTTCCTGATCTGCAGCTACGTCGATGCCGTGAACATTTCGGAAATCGAGTACGACCTTGTGCAGGTCACTACATACTTCCGTCGTATAGCCACGATCGAGAAGATGCGTTACTTCCGCGTCGATCGAGCGATACGGTAGAGGGAAATCAGATAAGTTTGTCGTGGCAGCATCCTGCATTTTGTTCGAGTGCTCGTGTACCGATGGTGTCATACATAGCTCCAAAAAGTGTAGACTTAGGAAGTCTGCCTCTTTCTGCCCCCTAATTCTAGGATAATCTGCGTGGTCGGCATCATGCCGAAGATTCAGATAAGGATGCCGAATTCTTCGGCCTATTGCCTAATTTGTGGATCGCTTCCGCTTCTTCAACAACAAGCGCTGCGGTCGCATTACGATCTCAGACACGATGGCACCGTCTTCCTGCGAGAGGATGTGAATGACCGTCTCAGCGATACTTTCGGGTCGTATGGCGGCAGCGGGATCGTCCTCAGGCGCGAAGCTCAAATCATCATAGAACGGGGTACGGGTGATATCCGGACAGATAGTAACGATCTTTGTCCCACTCTTGCGAACTTCATCGAAGAGGGAGTCGCTAAAATGTTTGAGGCCCGCTTTTGTTGCCGCGTAGACGGCCCCAAAAGAGCTTCTCTCGTGTGCCGAGAATGAGGAGATGTTGATAATCCATCCTTGAGAGCTCTTTATCGCTCGTAGAAGGATCTTCGATAGCAACAGTGGCGCCAAGAGATTGACCCGTACCATCTCCTCGATCTGCGCCATCGATAGCTCTTCATGTGGGGCAAAGTATCCCACCCCTGCGTTATTGATCAGCACTTCGAGTGGACCCTCTTCCCTCAGGATAGTTTCTGCCGCAAGCGACAGAGCAGCGGGACTCGAGAGGTCCGCTTCTATATGCTTGTAACCTTCGTGTTGAATCGTACCGGGTCTACGACTAATCCCGGCAACGCGCCAATCCGCTGCGAGTAAGCGGCGCGCGATGGCTTCTCCGATCCCTGAGCTCGCTCCGGTAACTACTGCCAAGGGACGGGACATATCTTATCCTCCGACACATAACGACGTAGATGATTTACAACGAATGCTTGAAGTTCCGAGCGGTCCGACTCGGAATACGAGGCGCTGCCGTTTTCGACAGTGTATGAATGCGCCAAAAGCTTAGATGATGGATTTCGTTCCTGCATATTTCGTAGATACGTCCCGTTAATGCGGAACACTCCCACGGAGATATCGCATACCGCGGTCATATCAACCAGCGTTGCGACGTGGTCTATCATCGCGCTGTATGACGGTCGCCAGTCGCGTACCATGAGCAGCGGATCAAAGCATAGTCGCACACGCCATCCGCGCGTTTGTGCGTCGCGCAGGGAGCGGCAACGGGCTTCAAGGGTGGGAGTGCGATGCTCAAATCGGGAAACCACCTCGTTTGGAGAGAGGGTCCATGCGAGGATGAAGTTGGGCGGAGCTTGCAGGTGCGAGATCGCTCTGAAATTCGAACTCTTGGTGCGTAGTTCGATGGTGATGTGCGGATTGCGATGTGCGAACTCAATCCACGGCTCCGAATAGTGAAAGAGATCCTCTAAGGCGAGCAGGTCCGTGTCGTACGAAATACAGAGATACGCAGGGTCTTCTATGAGCTGAGTGCGTGCGGCAGAGAGGAAGTCCTCACTGTTTACGAAGACAACCATATTTGGGGTAGGGAACATCCCTTGCAGGTAGCAGTATTCACACCCGTAGAGGCAATTAATCACGGGTGTCGTGTAGAAAAACCGCTCATGAGCGAAGTCGGGGACAAACGAGCTGCCTGGGTACAGGAAGGAATCCTTGCGGACAGCGAGTATTAACTTGAGCGATTCTTTTTGGTGGTCCCACCGTTGCCGAGGCCTATTGAACACCTCCTTGTAGTTCGTAATCGGGATCTTCTCAGCGCGTGAAAAGCGCTCGCTGATAGCGGCCGTCATCGGATACTGCAACGCAGCGTCTTCTACGTAAATATGCGAAAAATGGGGGAGAAAGCTCATGGTAACTCCGCTCCACGCAAGCTATTCATGAGGTTGTCGAATAGCTCTCGGCGCGCATGCTTGGCACCACTTTGATGTTGGAGGTACGGAGCAAGGGTATCGCAGACAGCGCCCCCGCGTAATTTGAAAGCCAACACTGTTCGTGCGAGTTCCACGCGCTGAGTCTGAGAGAAGCGCACGGTCGTGATTATCTGTTCGAGGATGCGCTGCTCGTCGTGATCGAGCGTGGGGGCCGGGGCCAACTCGGCCTGCCACGAAGCGATAATTTCTTGCATCGCGTTGAGCCGATCTTTTATGAGTGACGTAGCGCCCGTGGGGGTGATTCGCTCGCCATTGCAGCCATCCGAGATGACCTTCAGTATCAGGGTCGAACTGGGAGAAACAAGACTCGTTGCGGCCTGCATGAAACCGGAAGCTTCCATGTCGACAAGAACCGGCTCCGTGGGAGGAGTGGTGACAGGGTGGTCGTGAGTATCGAGTGCTGATTCGCGCACAGAGTGCCGAACGATAATATCAGGATAGAATCGGGTGTTGGTCGTAACGTCACGCACCTTGTTAATCACGAAGAGATCCCCCCGTTCGCCGTGAGTGTGCGTGGCGCCAGCTAATCCGATATTCACTAAGAGAGGTCCGTGTTCCTGTGCGAGGGCAGTCGTGAGGACCGCAGTTGCCGTAGCCGATTTGAGCTTCCCTATCCCGGATACGGCTATGTAGCGCCCATCAGCGGCAAAGGTCTGAAACCGCTCCAGGAGAGGTATGTTTCGAATCGGCTTGAGTCCCCACTGCTCCACGAGGGGCATAGCCTCCGACATCAAGGCGGTTATGATGAGGATCGGTCTCATATGGACGATCGTAGCATGATTGGTAGACAATGAGGACTGCCCTGAAGGCTGACGGGACACTTTGTCTCATTCGGGTCGGCACCGGTAATGAACGCGCCCCCGTTATAGATGGCTACAGCACATGAAAGTCGCATACTTTTCGATGGAGATAGGGATTGATCCCGCTATTCCCACTTATTCGGGGGGGCTTGGAATCCTAGCAGGCGACACCCTCAAAGCCGCGGCGGATCTGGGCTTGTCCATGATCGGAGTAACTCTGCTCTACAGGAAGGGCTATCTCCGCCAGGCTATCGCTGCCAACGGAGAGCAGCTCGAAGGCTCGGAATCGTGGGAGCCTGAGCAGATGCTGTCGCTGTGCGAGCCGATTGTGGAGGTTCCACTACGTGATCGTGTCGTGGCTGTGCGCGCATGGAAGCGGGTCGAGGTGGGAGTGACTGGGCACGCGGTGCCGATACTGTTTCTCGATACGGACGTTCCTCAGAATGCGCCGGAAGATCGTTCGATTACTCACTCACTCTATGCTGGAGATGCGGCACACAGAATTCGGCAGGAGTTGGTCCTTGGAGTTGGTGGGGTGGCTCTCTTGCGGGCTCTCGGCTACGGCGAGGATCTAATCTATCACATGAACGAGGGCCATGCGGCTTTCTTGCTCTGTGACCTATTGCCGGAAGGTTCACTGGTTGATGGGGAGCTCGATAAAATTCGACGTCGGGTGGTCTTTACAACGCATACGCCGGTTCCAGCGGGACACGATGTGTTTCAGCAGTCGCTGCTCGAGCAGATACTGTCACCTCGAGACCTCGAGCGGGTGTCGCGGGCAATCGATCATCATCTCCTCAATATGACCCACTTGGCGATGCGATACGCAGGTACCGTAAATGCTGTGTCGGCCAAGCACAGGGATGTTACCAGACGTATGTTTCCCGAAGCTGAGGTGATTGCAGTTACGAATGGAGTACATCCGGTTCGTTGGACCTCTGAGCCGTTTTCGCGCCTCTTCGACAGGCACATCCCAGGCTGGCGTATTCGAGGGGAACAGCTACGGCATGCAGCACTGATATCGACGGATGAGATTCGGCAGGCGCATGCTGAGGCTCGAAAGGTTTTGCTTGATACCGTTCAACAGCGATTGGGTATGCCTTTTGGAGGATCGGGTATCCTGATAGGGTTCGCGCGTCGAGCCACTGAATACAAAAGACCTCTTCTCGTATTTCGCGATCCAGCACGCCTACATAAGCTTGCCGAGGCTTTTGGTCCGATAAACCTTCTGTTTGCGGGTAAGGCGCACCCTCATGACGAGATCGGAAAACAGCTCATCCGCAGTATTAACGAGTTCGGACATGTCTTTGGAGACCTTGTCCGTGTGGCGTTTCTTCCCAACTATGATGTGAATCTTGCATCAATACTGTGTGCAGGAGTAGACCTATGGTTAAATACCCCCAGAGCACCGTTGGAGGCCTCTGGTACGAGTGGGATGAAGTGCGCTCTCAATGGGGTCCCAAGCTTGAGTGTCGCCGACGGATGGTGGCTCGAGGGAGGCTTAGAAGGGATAACGGGGTGGACGGTGCGGAGCTCCTTGAACGAAGGGGGGTTGGTGTTTAGCGATCAGGATAGTGCCGACGCAGAAGCGCTCTACAGGGAGCTTGAGCAGCGAGTTCTTCCGATGTTTTTTCATGCATCCGGGGAGTATGCACATGTTATGCGGAATGCGATTGCGATGAACGGCTCATTCTTCAATACGCACCGCATGGTCGAGCAGTACAGATCTATTGCATACGAGCGTTACGCGTGAACAAGAACGAATTAAAGCAGCACGAATGTGTGGTTCGCCATCAGAATGGGCGAGGAGTTCACGCATGTGTGATGGGTGCGCGGGATTTAAAGCAGGTGCTTTTTTATAGCCATGGATTTCCGGCATCGAGGCTCGAAGCCCTGATAGCGCATGAGCGTGCGCGTGAGCTCGGATTGACGATCGTGGCGATAGATCGCCCAGGCTTTGGTGGCTCGGACTGGTATCGTGAGCGCCGCTTGGAGGACTGGGCTCGAGATGTGGCGCTCGTGGCGGACCACCTTGGTGTTCAAAGGTTCGGCATCTTGGGAGTTTCAGGCGGTACCCCGACAGCTATCGCCGCCGCGGGCGAACTGGGAGACCGGGTTTCGGTACTTTCGGTCGTCAGTGGGGTGTCCCCATTGCAACATCCTGCATCTCTCTCAGGGATGAACTTCGCTAATCAGCTATTGCTGAGGCTGGGCCGGGCATCACCGGCGTTGGGAAGAGGCGCTATGACAACGATAGCTACTTTGTGGCGTTCCAATCCTATCGTTGCCCAGCTCTGGTTTCGGGCCCTGCTGCCGGAGGCGGACCTCCGCATCGGCCGTCGGCCGGAAGTAGCGAGGGTTATGTCCCGTGCGATCCGAGAGGGCTTGAAACAGGGCTCGCGAGGGGTAGTGACGGATTTCGAATTGCTCCTTTCAGACTGGCGGCATCTCTTAGGCCGGGTTCGAGTTCCGAGCTACGTTTGGCACGGTGATGCTGATACCTACGTTCCTATGGGAATGGGCGAGATGCTGGCAAAGAACATCCCCGGCTGCATTTTTCGTAAGGTAGAGGGTGGTGGACACTTCATGATAGTTGATACACTCCCGGAAGTTCTGGCGACGATCGCTACCCATAAATAGCCCGGTCATAACGGCTGCAATCGTTCGCCGTACTCGTTAAAAATCCTCATGGGCACGACGGAGAAGGTTTGCAATGAGGCCGGTCCAGCCGGTCTGATGGCTAGCGCCTAGACCTTTGGCGCTCTCCCCATGGAAGTACTCGTGAAAGAGCAGATTGTCCCTGAAAAGAGGGTCCCGTTGCAGAGTTTCGTTGCCGTTGAAAACCGGTCTGAGTCCCCTTTCATCACGTCGGAAAATGGAGCACACACGTTTCGTTAATTCATGTGAGATGTCAGCCAACGTCATAAACACGCCGCTGCCGGTGGGACATTCGACCTTGAAATCATCGCCGTAGTACTGATGAAAGCGATAGAGCGATTCGATAATGAGGTAGTTCACCGGTAGCCACACGGGGCCCCTCCAGTTCGAGTTCCCACCGAACATAGAGATCTCAGACTCTCCGGGAGTATAACGAACGACCAATTCCTCATGATCTCTACGAAAGGTGTAAGGGTGGTCTTTATGGTATTTGGACAATCCCCGCACCCCGTATGGAGAGAGAAATTCCCGTTCGTCTAACATTCGTCGTAGCAGGCACTTCATTCGGTGCCCTCGTAGTAGCGAGAGTAGTCTGCGCTCTCCCGAGCCCGGAACAAGCCACCGCGACACGAGGTTCGTGAGTTCGGGACGATTAGCGAAGAGCCATTCGAGCCTTTTTCGAAAGTCCGGTAGTCTCTCGAGGATCTCGGGCTCCAAGACCTCGACAGCAAAGAGCGGGATGAGCCCTACCAGGGACCGAACTCGCAGCGGAATAGGTGCCGAGCCGGGAACGTGGAGCACGTCGTAGTAGAATTCATCCTGTTCATCCCACAGTCTGATACCGCCGCCCACATTCATCATGGCTTCGGCGATCAGCAGAAAGTGATCAAGGAATTTGGTGGCCATGTCCTGATAGTGAAGTTTGGACTCTGCCAGCTCTAACGAGATTCGCATGAGATTAAGGGCGTACATCGCCATCCATGCTGTCCCATCGGATTGTTCGACGTGGCCGCCGCCCGGAAGGGTCATGTTGCGGTCAAAGACTCCGATGTTGTCGAGTCCGAGGAAGCCTCCCTGGAAGATGTTATTGCCCTCGTTGTCTTTGCGATTGACCCACCATGTAAAGTTAAGCGCTAATTTATGAAGCAGCTTTTCCAGAAATTCCAAGTCTCCTTGACCGCCACGTGAGGCCTTGTCGATCTGGTAGACACGCCACCCAGCCCAGGCCTGCACGGGCGGATTCACGTCACTGAATGACCACTCGTACGCCGGAAGCTGTCCGTTTGGGTGCATGTACCATTCACTCGTGAGAAGCAGGAGCTGTGCCTTGGCGAAACCTGGATCGATTAGAGCCAGAGGTATCGCGTTGAATGCGAGGTCCCACGCTGCAAACCACGGGTACTCCCACTTGTCCGGCATCGATATTACGTCTTTGGCAAACACATGCTGCCACGTCACATTGCGGCGCGTGGCTCGGTCAAGGGGGGATCGCGAAGGGATCGGATCTCCATGGACCCATCTTCGGACGTCGAAGTAATACAGCTGTTTCGACCACAACATCCCTGCGAGGGCTTGGCGCTGAATCATTCGATCTTCCTCCACCGGGATGTCACTCTGTACAGTGGCATAGAATTCGTCAGCCTCTCGACGGCGCAACGCGAACAGGGAATCGAAGTCATCGAAGCAGGGGACGGACTCTATTCTGCCTTCCGAAAGACGCAGCTCGATAACGGATGAGTGTTTTCCTTCTACCGAAACGATGAGCGGCGCACAGGCCTTCGTACCGGTCTGACCGGGATTTACCGCAGCGGCGTTGCGATGGACGAGGTAATCATGAAAGGCATCTTTGAAGTATCCCTGACGGACTCGTGTCTCATGCGTTGAGAAGGGATTGGTGTCGTTGTCGCAGAAGAGGAAATTAGCTTCGTATTTGGTCGTGAGCGAGTACGGCCCGAAACCCTCAGACCCAGCCGCGAGGATACTTCGCGCGGATTGAAGATGTATGTGTGGTTTGGGTTGCGGTTGAGTGTCCCATGACCATGTGTTTCGGAACCATAGTTGCGGAATGAGCCAGATCTGTGCCGAATGTTCAGCGCGGTTATGAGCCGAGATGCGAATGAGGATGTCTCGGGGCGATGCTTTTGCATACTCGACGAATATGTCCCAGTACTCATTTCCCTCGAAGGTACCGATATCGAGGATCTCATATTCCGGTTCAAGACGAGTGCGATAAAGGTTCTCGTTGTGCAATTTCTCGTAAGGAAACTGCCGCTGGGGGTACTTGTAGAGGAACCGCATGTAGGAGTGCGATGGAGTGTTGTCGAGGTAGTAGTAGATCTCTTTGACGTCTTCACCGTGGTTTCCTTCGGGGCCTGTAAGTCCGAAAAGGCGTTCCTTGAGCATGCGATCCTTTCCGTTCCACAGGGCTAACGAGAAACACAAGGTCGCTTGTTCGTCACAGATTCCAGCTAAACCATCCTCTCCCCACCGATAAGCAGTGCTTCGAGCGAGCTCATGGGTCAGGTATCCCCAGCTATTGCCGTCTGGGCTGTAGTCCTCGCGCACCGTACCCCATTGGCGATCCGATAGGTACGGTCCCCAGTATCTCCATTCGGTATTAAATCGTGCACATTCGGTAGGGGGCATGATGACCTGTCAGATCAGGAAGTGTCGAAACGAGTGAAGATATCAGGCAAATGCGATTCGCGAAGTGAGTGGGATTAGTCTCAGGAGATGCTGGTTTCCAGCGGAGAGCGGGTGCGTGACGGGCGATAATCTGGTTGACGCTTGTGTTCTCCACGGGAAGTCACCCATGCCTCGTAAGGTAAGCAACTAAGCTCGTCCGTATCCGAATATCTTGGTTATATAACGCAGAGGCGCGGAAAACGCGGAGAACACGGGAGTACCCTTACTACGATCCTTCAGCGGGATAAGTTACACAGGAGCAGCGGAATTTCGGAGAGGGGCTTGATACGAGTGATATCTGGCTGCGCCCTCCGCGTCTTCCGCGCCTCTGCGTTACTTAACCAAAAAGCTTATGCTACCGACCGACGCTTGCTGAGGCGGAGAGCATCGCTCATTAGGGGCGAGAATCCTCGAGCTCTCTATTAATCTCCTCACCGACAGCAAGTATAGTGTCGATGTAGGCCTCACTCTTGTTGTAACGCCAGAGGATGGCTCGCTTTTCGAGCAGGGGTAGCTCCTTGCGGTATCCGAAGTTCGCCAGATAGTTAGCGGCAGACCAGAGGGCGTCAACCTCGTTGTACAATGAGACGAATCCATCGCGATTACCATCGAATCCGTAGCGCAAGAAAGCTGACGGAAGAAATTGAGGAAGGCCAAAGGCACCGGCGGTCGAGCCGCGGACGCGGAGTGCGTTTATCCTATTACGTTTACTGATCTCAATCAGGGCCGGAATCTCGGGGAGAAAGGTTGTCTCCAGGTACTTGGCTCTCTCTTGAACGGCGGATAGTGTGACGGTGGAGTCTTCTTCTCTCAAGACTTCAAAATTACGTCGTAGATTCGCCGGATCTGCGACGGAAGACACTCGTGATAGCCGGTAGAGGATCATCTCTTTGCCGGTATTGCGACCTATTTGGGATTCCACCACCAGTATCGCCGTGACGATCTCGCGAGGCACCTTGAGTGTTTTTTCCATTCGGTCGAAGTCGTGCTCGTGGCGGCGAATGAAGGTGGTCCCCAGTTTGATGTGCGGAGTTGCGAGAAACCCGGCGTACATTGAATGCGGCTCCCTGGGCTTAAGCTTAAAGGGAACAAAGGTGAAAGGCGGCATCTGTGGGTCGCGGTAAATAGCTGAGATGTCCTCCTGTGCAACTCCTTGCAGCCGCAATCGTTCCACGAGGTAGTCCCACCCGCGATAGAGCGATACGCGGCGTAATTCCGGACGCGCATTCGTCGGCGCAACCAGTGATGCTCCCGGGGCGTTTCTTGAGGAGCCTTCCTGATCGCAGAACCCGGCCGTACTGAAGGAGAGCGTCGCCGCCATCAAGATGAGGTGGAGTATCCTGAGGTAGAAAGCACCTATGTGATGCAGTGTGCTAACCATTTCGAGAAGCTTCGTACGTTACAGTGCTGAATACAGCGCCCGGCCCCAAGCAGCGGTCCTTAATTCGATAATCTGACACAAGCAGGGCATCTAAGGTTCGCGACAGCTGAGTAGTGGAGAGACGCTTCGCAGTAGGGAGATATTTGGTGAAGAGCCAGGAAGAAACGCCGAGTTCGTTTCGTATGTCCTGTTGCTGAAATCCACGATCCATCATAGTTCGCAGTCTGAGAAGGTTTGTGAGGGTTTTGGTCAAAAGGCCGATGAGCATGAAGGGACTCGATCCCTGATTCAGCAGTTGCTGCAGAAGAACCTCGGTTAGTACACGCTTTCCGGTAAGTAGTTGGTCGGCGAGCTCGAAGTCGCTGGCTTGCGATCGTCCGGGGATCAGGCTACGAAGCGCATCCGTTGAGGGGCGATCCCCGTTTAGATAAAGGGTGAACTTTTCAATGAGTCGCGTTATCGCTTCCGGTTCCTCCGAGGCTAAGGAGAGTATCATCTCCACTACGTCATCAGAGGTCTCACTGATGTCGTTATGACGGAGCTCTCGCTCGGTCCAGCGGCGTAGTTCTGCTCCTTTGAGTGGTTCAAATGCTAGAAGGGAGGCGTGCTTCTCTATAGCTTTCTTGAAATTCGGGCTGTTGGGAAGGCTCGTCCCGACGGCGAAGATGTGCACTCCCGCAGGCTGTTTTGCAATAAAGGAAGAGATCGGTTCAAGGTCACTAGCCCGAGCGTTTTCAATCGACCGAATGACGGCAAACTTCTCCGTTTCGAAGAGAGACGGGGCCCCGATGTCAGTCAGGAAGTTGATGATAGAGCTGCGCCCGGACTCACCGAAGGTAAATGATTGGGGGCGGTATTGAGGCCCGGCGAAATGGCCTACGATGTAGCTTAGGGCACGGTCCCTACGGATCCAATCCGGGCATGTGATGACGATACAGCCTGGGCAGGGCTTCTGAGCAATAATTTGTTTGAGAAGCGCGGCGGCGCCGGTCGATCGCATCCTGGAGATCCCTAGAGTATGCCCGATTCACGAGTAGGATAACCCTGTAGAGCGTTATCTGCAAATATTTACGGGCACTTTTCGCTTAATGAGAGCAAATGCCTCCCGGGCTTTCGGCAAGTAGTAACCGCCGGGAGTGGCCGACAGCAAATAATGCCAGCTCACAGATCGGAAGCCCCGAAAGTTACGTGCGCTGCTTGCGCCTACTTTGGCACAGGAGCAGCGGCACGAACCTCGGCTGATGCGCCGGCCTCGTAGGTCTTGAAATTGTTGACGAAGAGGGTCGCAAGCTTATTCGCCGTCGCTTCGTAGGCAGCCTTGTCCTTCCAGGCGTTTCTCGGAACCATTACCTCCGAGGGAACATCCGGACATGCCGTGACTACCTCGAAACCGAAGATAGGATCTTTTTGAGTGGGCGCACTCGAGAGTTCACCACTATGGATCGCATCGATGATGCGGCGGGTAAGGCTAAGTTTCATACGTGATCCGGTCCCGTACGAGCCGCCACTCCATCCCGTGTTCACAAGCCAGACGTTAGCTTTGAGTTGCTGCATCTTGGCCGCAAGGAGTTCGGCGTATTTGGCCGGATGCCAGACCAAGAACGGCCCGCCGAAGCATGGTGAGAAGGTCGCTTGCGGTTCGGTGATTCCCATCTCTGTTCCGGCGACTTTTGCGGTGTATCCACTTATGAAGTGGTACATCGCGTGAGCCGGTGAGAGCTTACTGACCGGAGGAAGAACTCCGAAAGCATCGCACGTCAAGAAAATGAGATCGGTCGGATGATCGGCAACGCACGGTATCTGCGCGTTGCGTATAAACTCAATCGGATAGGCCCCACGAGTATTCTGTGTGATCGAGGAATCATGAAAGTCGACGTTGCGATTCTCAGGGTCCAGGACTACATTTTCAAGGACTGCACCGAACCTCAAGGCCTGAAAGATATCCGGCTCGGACTCTGGAGTGAGGTCGATCGCCTTTGCGTAACAGCCTCCTTCTATGTTGAAGATTCCGTTGTCAGACCAACAGTGCTCGTCATCTCCGATTAGATTGCGGTGAGGATCCGCTGACAAGGTTGTTTTCCCGGTACCGGAGAGCCCGAACAGGAGGCTCGAGCGGTTGGTCTTCTTATCTGCCGTGGCCGAGCAGTGCATCGAGAGGATTCCCAGCTTCGGCATGAGATAGTTCATGACCGTGAATACCCCCTTCTTCATCTCCCCGGCATATTCAGTTCCAAGAATGACGAGCTCGCCTCTCTCGAAATTGAGGTCGATACTGGTCTTTGAGGTCATGCCTGCGGTGTGGCGGTTGGCAGGGAATTGCCCGGCATTGAAAATGACGAAGTCCGGTTTGTCGAAGCTTGCCAACTGCACCGGTGTGGGTCGGATCAGCATGGTGTGCATGAAGAGGGCGTGATATGGGCGCGAGCAAATAACTCGGACCTTAAGCTGATGAGTGGGATCCCAACCGGCAAATCCGTCAAAACAATAGAGCGTTTGACGCGTGTTCAGGTAGTCGACAGCTCGCTCTCGATTAATATCGAAGATGGAGGGCTCTAGCGCAACGTTTACCGATCCCCACCAGATGTCTCCCTCGGATGGTGCGCTTCTCACGATCCTCTTGTCTTTTGGGGATCTACCCGTTTTCTCTCCCGAGTAGGCTACCAGGGCCCCACTGTTGGCGATGCGCGTGTCCGGCTCAGAGAGGATGGCCTCTTCGTACAACCTACATGGGGCTAGGTTGCGATGTACTGTCTGTACCGTAATTCCATGATCCTGAAGGGTGAAATGCGTCATACGTGCTCCGACCGGGCGAGGGGTTCGCCTAATACCTCATTTCGAAATGCAGGTTACGTAGTTTAGCATAAACCGTCCTACAGTATCAAAGGCGCACTGACGGTGCCTGATCTCGTCT